>NZ_JAAAHR010000161.1:0-22548 GCF_009908215.1 Nonomuraea sp. K271
GAACCCGGGGGACCGCCCGGTCGTTCTCCCGGGTGAGCATACGCAGCCGGAGGAGGGGCATTGGGCTGGCACTACAGCAAGTCGATCAAAGTGGGGCCGTTCCGGATCAACCTGTCGCGGCACGGCGTCGGTCACAGCTTCGGCAACCGGCGTTTCCGCGTCACGACCGGCCCTGACGGCCGCCGTCACGTGTCGGTGCACCTGCCGGGCGGCTTCCACCTCGGCAAGACGTTGGGGTCGGGCAGACACCACCGGCACTTCTAGACGTTAACCCGAACGGGCCTGCGCGCCGTCACGCGCGAGGGTGCCCCGAATTCCGGGGCACGTGCCGTCGCCGCTCACCCTCAGGCGACGATCGCGAGCAGCGTGGTCACCGCCGAGGCGAGCGCAGCGTCGCCCGACATGCCGGCGCGCTCGCGGGCCTGCTCGGGGGTGACGCCCCTGGTGGCCAGGCGCCAGAAGGTGTCCTGGTCCATCGAGACGCGGGCGGCGGGCTCCGCTCCGGCGGGGCACATCCTCAACCGGCCGTCCCGCCGGGCGGCGTGCCACCGGCCGCCGGCCGGCCCGGTCACCTCCAGCTCTACCGCCGTCCCCTCCGGGCGCTCCTCGGCACGCAGGGTGTACGGCAGAGCCCGCGCGAACAGGCCCAGCACCGGCCCCATCAGCTCGGGGTCGTCGGCTCCCGGAGCGGAGACGGCGTCGCGCACCTGCCGCAGCGCCTTCACGAACTCGCCGTTGACGCGCGCGAGGTAGGAGGTAGGCGGGCAATGTCTCGTCGTCGGCGAAGACGGCACGGAAGTAGCCGTCGCGGCTGCCGGAGAGCCGCCGCATGTAGTCGTTGAGCACGTGGGCGACCACGTCATGGACGTCCCAGCCGGGACAAACCGTCGGCCGCGACCAGTCCTCCGGTGCGAGCCTGCCGAGCAGTTCCAGCAGGGCCTGCCGCTCGCGCGGGAACAACGGGCGCACGTCGAGGGCGGGACCGAAGATCGTCATGCCCCCGACACTACGCGCGCATCCGGCCACTTGCGGAACCGGCCGTCCACAGCGGTCTCGGCGTCTGGGCCGCGAGGCCGGCCGCCACCTCGGCGGCGAGCTGGATGGTGCGGGCGGCGAGCGGGGAATGGCTGCGTCCGGCCGGCCAGTGCAGGTGGATCCGGCGTGGCGGGGGCGCTGGGCGTAGTTCGTGGACGTGGAGCCGGTCGTCGTTGTGGGCTCCGGCGCCGTGGACCACGAGCCAGGGCAGCACGACCGATCCCATGCCGGCCCGCACCATGGACAGCAGGGCCTCATTGCTCGCCGTGCGGAACACGATGCGCGGGCCGGCGCCGGCACGGGTCATCGCTTGTTCCATGGCCGGCTGGTCGCAGGTCAGCGGCCAGGCGACCATCGGCGCGGCGTCCAGCCTCCGCACGGCTACGGGTCCGTCGGGGAAGACGCCGGCACGGGCGACCAGCAGGTAGGGCTCGGCGAGCAGTTGGACGGATTCGACGTCGCCGTCGAGGCGCCCGTCGTAGAACAGCAGGTCCAGGTCCCCGATCCGCGGGTTCTCCGGCTCTTCCTCCGACAGGCGGATGTCGCAGCCGGGGAACTCCTCGCGCAGCCGCCGCAGGACGACCGGCAGGATCACGTTCGTCACGCTCTGGAAGGTTCCGATGTCGATACGGCTCTCGCCGGCCTGGAACCGCTCGATCGCCGCGTTCATCTCCTCGGCCTTGGCCAGCATCTCGCGCCCGCGGTCGAGCACCAGCGCGCCCAGCGGGGTGAGGCGAACGGGCCTGGGGCCTCCCGGCCGGTCGAAGACGGCCCCGCCGGCCGCCTTCTCGAGCGCCGCGATCTGCTGGCTGACGGTCGACTGGGTGTAGCCGAGCCGAGCGGCGGCCCGGCCGAACGATCCCTCGTCGGCGACGGCGGCCAGCGCGGTCAGGTGTCGCAGCTCGATGTCGGACACGAGCCCAGGCTAGCTCCATTCATGCGTGATAACGATTGACATGATAAGAAATCATCGCTTTTGACGATGTACCTGCGGGCCTAGGGTGATTGCCATGACGACGAGCCGGCTGCGCTGAGCCGACGCGGAGGTGATCGGTATGCCCATGGACTTGGACCACGAACTCCTCGACTACGAGGACCCGCTGCGGACCGCCGCAGCGCCCGCGCCCGGTGAGCGCATTCTCGACGTGGGGTGCGGCACCGGCGCCACCAGCCGGGACCTCGCGCCCGCGGCCGCTCCGGGTCGCGTCCTCGGAGTCGACATCAGCGCCGGCTCGCTGTCGCGTGCCGAGCGGCTGACCCGGGACGGGGGGATCGAGAACGTCGGCTACCTGTGTGCCGACGCCCAGACCCACCCGTGGCAGAAACCGGCCTTCGACCTGGTGGTCAGCCGGTTCGGGGTGATGTTCTTCGACGACCCACCGGCGGCGTTCGGCAATCTGCGCCGGGCATTGCGCCCTGGTGGGCGACTCGTGTTCCTGGCCTGGCAGGGGCGGCTGCGCAATGAGTGGGCGGTGCTCGCCGACCGCGTGTTCGACGGGGTCTTCGGGCCGCCGGACCGGCCGGCTCCCGAGGTCGGGCCGTTCTCCCTGGCCGACGAGCGCGCCACGCGGCGGTTGCTACGCGCCGGCGGCTTCGCGCGGGTCCGCCTGCACCCCGTGGACAGGCCGGTCCGCTACGGGAAAGACCTGGACGAGGCGGTGGAGTTCGTGAGCTGGTTCTCCAGTGCCCGCCTGGCCGAGCTGTCCTCCGCCCGGCGAGAGGCCGCTCTCGCGACGCTCCGTACCGAACTGGACGACCGCCGCGACCCCACCGGCGAGATCCGGCTCGGCGCGCGGGCCTGGCTGGTCACCGCGGAGAACCCCGCGAGCACACGGGAGAGCGCGGTCGGCAGGAGAGGCGACGAGCAATGAGCAGGTTCACCGCGGCTCGGAATCACCCTGCCCCGATCTCAGGAGTACCCATGGAGTGCCTGATCAAGCAGGCGACGGTCCACTACGTCGAGCATGGGACCGGCGTGCCGCTGGTCGCCTTGCACGGCGCGGGAGTCGATCACCGCGAGATCGAGGCGGCGATGGAGGCCATCGTCCCGAGAGACGGGTACCGCCGGATCTACCCGGACCTGCCCGGAATGGGCCACTCGACGAGCGACGGCCTGACCAGCAACAACGATGTCGTGGACCTGCTCGGCGACTTCATCGAACGCGTGGCGGGAGGGCCGGCCCTCGTGCTCGGACATTCCTACGGCGCCTACCTCGCCCGGGGCGTCGCCGCACGACGGCCCGACGTGGTGCTCGGCCTGGCGCTGATATGCCCCCTCGCGGAGCAGTCAACGGACGTGCCCGCGCCCACGGTGGTTCGCCAGGACCACAACGCCTACGACGACCTCGCGCCGGAGGACCGGCCGGGATTCGAGGAGTATTTCGTCGTGCGCACGCGTGCCACCGCCCGCCGGTACCGCGACCGCGTTGTTCCCTGCACGGCGCTCGCCGACGAGCTTGCGCCAGGGCGCATCTTCGCCGGATGGGCCATCGACGTCGGCCAGGACCCCTTCTCACCAGCGTCCTTGATCGTGGCCGGGCGGCAGGACTCGACCGTCGGGTACACCGACGCCGTGCAGTTGTTGGACCGCTACCCGCAGGCCGGCCTCGCCGTGATCGAAGGCGCCGGGCACGCGCTCCTGCATGAGCGGCCCGACCTCGTCGCCGTGCTCGTCGCCGACTGGCTCGATCGCGCGTCTCCGAGCGAGCACTGACCGCCGTATCCTGCCGCCCTTCGGAGCTCCGCGCATCAGGATCTGCGCGGCGAAAGTGGCCAGGAGAAGGTTCCGGCGGCCGCCCATGGCGATCGCAGGGTACGGCTGGTGCGCGGCGACGATCCGGCGTACCGCGGCTGAGATCGGCTCGGCCCGTCCCGACGTGGCGAAGAGGGCCACAACGGGGAAAGGCCACTCCGGAGAGTGGCCTTACGGTGGTGGAGCTATGGGGATTCGAACCCCAGACCTCCTCCATGCCATGGAGGCGCGCTACCAACTGCGCTATAGCCCCTTGCGATCACCAAGTGTATCGGAGTTCCGGAGCCCTTGTGTCACACCGGAGCGCCCGTGATACGTCTTAGACGTCATGTCGACGTTTGAGGAGCACAGGAGCCTGCTGGTCGCAGTCGCGTACCGGATCCTCGGCAGCGTGGCCGACGCCGAGGACGTCGTCCAGGAGGCGTGGCTGCGCTGGTCGAGGGTGGACGAGGCGGGCGTCGGCGACGCCAAGGCCTACCTGATCCGGGTGACGTCGCGGCTGGCCATCGACCGGCTGCGGTGGGCGAAGTCGCGGCGCGAGTCGTACGTCGGGCCGTGGTTGCCCGAGCCGATCAGCACCGCCCCCGACGCGGCCGAGCACGCCGAGCTGGCCGAGTCCGTGGAGCTGGCGCTGCTCGTGGTGCTGGAGACGCTGTCGCCGCTCGAACGGGCCGTGTTCGTGTTGCGGGAGGCGTTCGACCTGCCGTTCGCCGAGATCGCGGAGATCATCGCACGCAGCGAACCGGCCACCAGGCAGTTGGCCAGGCGGGCGCGCGAGCACGTACGCGAGAAGCGGCCGCGGTTCGACGTGGACCGCGAGCAGCGCAGGCGGATGACGGAGCGGTTCGCCAACGCCGCGGCCGAGGGGGACCTGGACACGCTGATCGCGATGTTCGCCGACGAGATCACGATGGTCACCGACGGCGGCGGCAAGGCCAGGGCCGCGCTGCGGACCATCAGGGGGGCGGAGAACGTCGGCCGCTTCCTGCTGTCGATCGGCCGCCCGGCGAACCTCGCCCGCTTCATGACGTCGGTCGGGCTGGCGCAGGAGGAGAGCATCTCGCTCGGCATGGCGGTGCTGAACAACGCTCCGTCGATCATGATTACGGGAGCCGGCCGGGTGGTGTCGGTCATGTCACTGGAGGTCAGGGACGGGAAGATCAGTACGGTCTACCTCATTGCCAACCCGGACAAGATCGCACATCTGGAGCCGGCTGCAAGCGAGGCCGGCTGACCGGTCAGGCGGCGCGGCTGATGGGAATACCCGCCTCCCGTACGAGTGCCGGCAGGTCCACGCCGGCGTCCGCGAGGATCGTGGCGGCGCCGTTGGCGGGGTCGGCGAGCAGGCCCCACAGCAGCCGCTCCCCCGTGACCGGCCCCGGCCGCCACGCCGCCACCTCGATGACCTTTCTGGCGTCTATGGCCAGCGGAAGCCGCCCGAGCGGCCCGTACAGGGTGACGCGGAGCGGGCGAACCCGCGAGCGGCGCAGGCTCCACAAGAGGGGATCGTCCGTCCCCGCCATGGTGCGGCGGCGCACCGCGTCGAGGTCGATGCCGAGCGTGGCCAGCAGCGAGCGCGGGTCGCCCACGCCGACGCGCTCGCGCACGTCGCCCGCGCGGGCGGTGAACGACGCGAGCGCGAACGGGCGCACCTCGGCCAGCGCCGACACCATCAGATCGGCGCCAAGCGCGGGCCGCCCGGCGTCGAGCGCGAGGATCCCCGCCCGCACCACGGCGATGCGGGCGCCTTCCGTGAACCTGGCGAACACGTGTTACCTCCTCGTCCTGCGGGCGTGCTTGCGGTGTGCGGTCTGCCGGCGCACCCCCAGCGCGTCGGCGATCCGCTCCCAGGACCACCCCTGCGCGCGGGCGTTGGAGACGTGTGCCGCCTCCAGTTCCTCCAGCAGGGCTCTGAGCGCGGCCACCGCCGCCAGCCCCACTTCGGGGTCGCGGTCGGCGGCCCTCCCGGCCACTTCGGTGACGTCCATAGCGTCAGCATATGCTGACATGCGCCCGCGCGTCAGCATATGCTGACGAATCACCTGTCCGGCTGTCGCACGTCACACCGGCCGCAGGTGGTGCGCATGGTCAGGGCCGCCTCCTCCAGCGTGAGCGCGACCTCGACCCGCCTGAGCTCTCCCGTACCGCGCACGTGGGTGCCGCCGCACGGGATGGACGCCTCACCCTCCGGCAAGGAGCACCGCCACGTACGGCGGGTGGTCAGCTCCGGCCCCGGCACGTCGACGGCGACCGGCGCTTCGGCGCCTGCCCACGCGGCGAGCCGCTCGTTCACGCGCCGGGTGACCTCCGCCAGGTCCAGCCCTTCGGCGGAGAACCCCTTCGCTCGACCGGGCCCCTGTGACGCAGTCGAGAACCGGCAGGCCCGCGATCGTGCCGCGATCGGCGGGCTGGTCGGGCCAGGTGTGGTCGAGGGGATGGAAGGGCGTCTCGGCGACGGCCAGGCCGTGCCGGTCCCCCACCGGCACGACCGCCGCGATCCGCGAGCGGCCGCTGGTCCGGCCGGACGGGAAGGTGACGACGGTGGATCTCATGCGCCGATCTTCCCAGCCGTGGCGAGCGGGCGCTCGTCCTCCAGGTAGCGGTCGCGGCCGGCGTACAGGCCGGTGCAGAGCTGCGCCACGAGGACCAGGAAGATCATCGTGTACGGCAGCGCCCACCCGCCCGTGGCCTCGCGCAGCACGCCGACCAGCAGCGGTCCCGCGCCCGAGATGAGGTAGCCGGCGCTCTGCCCGAAGGCCGACAGCGCGCCGGTGGCCTCCGGCGTACGGGTGCGCAGCGCCAGCATCATCAGCGCCAGCGGGAACGACCCCATGCCCACGGCCACCAGCACGATCCAGACCAGCGCCATGGACGCGGGCCCGAACCACAGCCCGAGGAAACCCGCCGCGTAGAACACCACGAGCCCCACCACGACGGGTCGCTGGTCGCGGAAGCGGGAGGCCACCATGGGCGTGGCGATGGAGACCGGGATGTTCAGCGCGGTGAACACCCCGAGGATGACCCCGGCCTGCGAGGTGGTGTAGCCGCTGTCGGTGAGGATGGTGGGGAGCCAGCCGAACATGATGTACGCGATCATCGACTGGGTGCCGAAATAGATCGCCACCATCCACGCCAGCCGGCTCCTGACCAGCACGCGCAGGCCCGTGTCCCGGACGCCCGTGTCCCGCGCCGGCTCACTGCGCAGCAGCGCGAACCACGGAACGGCGGCCACGGCGGCCAGTGCGGCCCACACGCCGAGCGCGATGTGCCAGTCGCCCGACGCGCGCTCGATCGGCACGGTCGCGGCGGCGGCCAGCATGGTGCCTGCCGCCAGGGCCGTGGTGTAGACGGTGGTCATGATCCCGGTGCGGGCCGGGAAGTGCCGCTTGATCAGCGTCGGGATGAGCACGTTGCCGACGGCCCCGCCGGACAGCGCGACCGCGCTGCTCAGCAGGAATATCTCGGCCGAGCCCGCCATTGACCTGAGGAGCATGCCCACGCCCAGCGTGACGAGGGCGAGCAGCAGCAGCCGGTGCTCACCCACGCGTCTGGCCATCGCGGGGGTGATCGCGCCCACGCTGGCGAAGGCCAGCACCGGCAGCGTCGTGAGCACGCCGGTGCCGACGCTCGACATGCCGAGGGCTCCGGCGAGCTGGTCGAGCAGCGGTCCCACGCTGGTGACGGCGGTACGCAGGTTGAGCGCGGCGAGGACGATCCCCAAAACGAGCAGCCAGGCGAGAGGGCTGGCACGGCCTCTGGTCTCTTGGGCGAGCACGCTCATGCGCCGGAGATCCTCCGTTCATCAAGTCATGGGACGAATCACCAGCCTAACAGGACCCAAACGACGATTTATTCCTGACCGATGACGGGACCGGCGGGAACCGGCAGGATCGACGACGGACCCCCGGGCCTGGCTCAGGCCCGGGGGCGGACGTTGGTTCCGAACGGGTGACGCCGGTCAGAGCATAGGACGCGGTCCCGCGGGCGGCGGGTCGTGCGGCGGCACCGGTCCGGGCGGCGGGAGCGTGCCTCCGGGAGGCGCGCCGCCGCCGCCCACGGTGCCGGGCGGCACCGACTGCTCCCCGCCATAGGTGGAGCCGCGCTGGTGCGGCCCCGGAACGTCGCCGCGCCAGCCGCCCGTCTCACGGCCGCGCGACTCGATGAACTCCTTGAAGCGGTTGAGGTCGTTCGTGACGCGCATGCGGACGATCTGCAGCCAGTCGCCCGCGGTCTCGACGAAGCCCTCGGGGTCGTACTCCATCTGGAGCGTGACCTTCGTCCTCGTGTCGTCGATGCGGTGGAAGGTCACCACGCCCGCCTGGTGCGGCTTGTCGATCGACCGCCAGGCCACGCGCTCGTCGGGATGCTGCTCGGTGATCTCGGCCTCGAACTCGCGCCTGACACCGGCGATCTCCACCACCCACGCCGTGCGCGTGTCGCCGATCTGCTTGACCGACTCCACGCCCTCCATGAACTCGGGGAAGCTCTCGAACTGCGTCCACTGGTTGTAGGCCACCGAGATGGGGGCCTCTACGTCTACGGAGTGTTCGATACTGCTCATGGATCAGCCACTGCCCCGGCGGGCACGGCGATAACGCCGCACCGGCCGCCGTCATCGTCGGCGCAGCAGCCAGTAGAGGCCCACCAGCGGCAGCACGAGGGGGATGAACAGGTAACCCCTGCCGTACGCCGACCAGACCGTCTCGTCGGGGAAGGCCGCCGGATCCACCAGGCTGGCGGTGCCGATGATCAGCACCCCGGCCAGCTCGATGCCGAGCGCGACCAGCGCGAGGCGCCGCGCGCCGCGCGCGAGCGCCACGGTGAGCACGATGTAGACCAGCGCCGCAAACGCCGACAGCGTGTAGGCCAGCGGCGCCTCGGAGAAACGGCCGGCGATCTGCACGGCCGCCCGCGCGCCCGCAGCCAGCGAGAACAGCCCGTAGACGGCGATCAGGGCACGCCCCGGCCCGGCGCCGATGGGTGCACTCACGCCACGCCCTGCCAGATCTGCATCAGGCGCCCGTTCATCACCGCGATCGCGAAGCCGGCCACGACCAGGATCGCCGGCCCCCACCTGCTCCGCTCGGCCAGCGCCAGGAACACCCCGGCGGGCGGGATCAGCACCCCGCCGCCGATGTACCCGAACAGCGTCACCTTGTCGCCGGGCCCCGCTCCGCCGGCCACCGCCGCGATCACGAGCCCGGCCTGAACGAGCAGGGTCACCTCCAGCAGGGCGAACCCGGACAGCAGCACCATGCCCATCGGCCGGTTGCGGATCGCGACGACCAGGCTCATCAACATGAGCAGCAGCGAGCCGGCGATGACGATCGTGGAGACGACGGTGTTCATCGCAGGTAAGGGTATCGCCCGCGCAGGTCGGCCTCGATTCCGTCCGGCAGCCAGGTGAGGCCGCGCTCGAAGTTGTCGTCGGCGCCCCCACACCCTCTGGGCGGGGGCCTGCTGCTGCCGGTCGGGCAGACGCTGCCGGCCGACCAGGCGGCGGGGCGGGAGTGGATGGGCCGCGCGATGGCCAGGCGGCGTCCGCGTTCTGGACCGCCATCGCGCTGGCCGCCGTCTCGCTGGCCCGATCGCGGTCATAGGATCGAGGACGTGGAGAGGATCCTCGTCAGCGCCTGCCTGATGGGGCGCAAGGTGCGCTACGACGGCGGCGCGAAGACCAGCTCCGACGCCTGGCTCGCCGCGTGGCGCGCGCAGGGGCGGCTGGTGCCGTTCTGTCCCGAGGTGGAGGGCGGGCTGCCGGTCCCGCGCCCGGCCGCCGAGATCGAGGACGCCGCGGGCGGCGCGGCCGTGCTCTCGGGCGCGGCCCGCGTGCTGGCGACCGACGGCTCCGACGTGACGGCCGCGTTCGTGGCGGGCGCGCGGTCGGCGCTCGCACTCGCGCGCTCGTCCGGCATCCGGATGGCGGTCCTCAAGGAGGGCAGCCCCTCGTGCGGCGTCCTTTCCGTCTACGACGGCAGCTTCGAGGGGCGGCGAGCGCCGGGCCAGGGCGTCACGACGGCGTTGCTGGAGCGGGACGGCATCCGGGTGTTCGGCGAGGACCACCTGGACGAGGCCGCCGCCTACCTGCGCACCCTGGAGACGTAGAAGGCCGCCGCGAGGCCCGCGGCGAGCACGGCCGCCATGGAGCCGTGATACCAGGCGAGCAGCGCCGAGCCCGCGTTCCCGCTGAGAGCCATGGCCAGGATCCCCAGCACCACCCCGCCCAGCGCCGCGGCGTGACTGTAGAGCAGCCCGTTCCAGGCCCAGAAGCGCCCGGACAGCGCACCATGGGCGCCGGCGAGCATGGCGGCCGCGCACAACGTCTCGACGAGCGCCGCCGGTATGATCACGGGCTCGTCCATCAGGCCCGGCGCGACCCCCCAATGCGGCAGCGCGAACGACAGGAAGACCAGCGCGTAGCAGGCCGATAGCCGGCCCAGCGCCCTGCGAAGAGCGTCCATGACAGCCACGCTGGCATCCGCCGCCGGCCGTGTCGTCGTCCCTAAGGAGTCGGCCCGGCTACGCCGTCAGGGGTAGGCAGCAGCCGTCTCACCAGGCGGATCACCTCATCGATCGTCACCCTGGCGTCCTCGCCGGTCTCGCACGCCGCGACCTCCCGGCCCGCCTCGCCCATCATGGTCGTGAGCAGCACGACGAGCACGTGGCTCTCGCGGGTGTCCGCCAGGCCGAGCAGGCGCTTGTTGCCGCCGATCCAGTCCCAGCCGCGCTGGCGGCGCAGCGTGACGAACTCGGTGGGACCGTCGTTCTCCAGGAACAACCTGGCCACCTCCCGCTGCTCCCACGAGCCCTCCAGGTAGGCGCGGGCGCCGGCGAGGAACCGTTCGCCCGTGCCCTCGGCCGCCTTGGCCGCCTTGGAGGTGTGCTCCTCCTGGCCGCGCATGAACCGCTCCCACAACGCCAGGAACAGGCCGGGCTTGCCGCCGAAATGGTGGTAGAGGCTGCCGACGCTGATGCCGGACGCCTCGACGATGTCGGCCACGGTCGCCTCGGCGTAGCCCTTGGCCAGGAAGACCTCGCGGGCGGCGCGCAGCAGCGTGTCACGGGTGCCGCTCGACCGGCTCCACCGTCGGCTCTTCATCGCATCTCCTTCGCCGGCGGGCGGTCGCGGCCGCCCAGAGTACTCCCGGCGGGCGGATGAGCAGAAAGATGTACGCCTGCTCTCGCTCCGCGGGAGGAGGCGGCGCCCTCACGGGCCCGCGAGGATCGACGGTATGACGATCGGCCTGCTGCTCACCCTCGCCGCCCTCGCGGTCGTCGACAGCACCAGCTTCGGCACCCTTGGCATCCCCGTCTACCTGCTGCTGGCCTCCGACCGGTCACGAGGGTCACGGCTGCTGATCTATCTGGCCACCGTGGCGCTCTTCTACTTCCTGGTCGGGGTCGCCCTCATGCTGGGGCTGTCCACGGTGATGGACGCCTTCGGCGACGTACTGCGCAGCGAACCCGCCTACTGGGTGCAGCTCGCGCTCGGCGTCGGGTTGTTCGCGCTCAGCTTCAGGTTCGACCCGAAGCGGCGCGCCAAGCTCGGCAAGCCGGAACGCCGGTTCGAGCCGCGGGCAGGCGGGCCGCGCACGATGGTGCTGCTGGGGCTGACAGCCGGGATGCTCGAGGTGGCCACGATGGTGCCGTACCTGGCCGCGATCGGCATCATGACGACCTCCGGGCTGACGGCCGGGCAGTGGGGGCCCTTGCTGGCGGCGTACGTGCTGGTGATGGTCCTTCCGCCGCTGGCGCTCATGGGACTGCGCGGCCTCGCGGGGGCGTGGCTGGAGCCGAAGCTGGTACGGCTGCGCGGGTGGCTGACCAGGCATGCGGCCTCGGCCCTGAGCTGGGGGCTGGCGATCGTCGGTTTCCTGCTGGCGCGCGACGCGGCGGTGTTCCTGTTCCTGCGGTGACCCCGGCGGCGCGGGCGGGCAGCGCCGGAAGAGTCCGGTCCGGGCGGCTCGGGGGCAGTTGTCCAGACACCTCTAGGATCAAACACCGGGGGGTGAACTGTCATGCTGCGGGCTTTCCTGAGAACCGAGGCGGGCAGCACGACCGTGCTGCTCGGCGCGACCGTGCTCGCCCTCGTGTGGGCCAACTCCCCCTGGGGCGACACGTACGAGGCCTTCTGGCACATCCCGACAGGCATCTCCTTCGGGGATGCGCTGTTCTCCCTCGACCTGCGGCACTGGGTCAACGACGGTCTGATGGCCGTCTTCTTCTTCCTCATCGGGCTCGAGGTGTCGTACGAGGTGCGGCTCGGCCAGCTGCGCGACCGCCGCCTCCTGGCCGTGCCCGCCCTGGCGGCCCTGGGCGGGATCCTTGTCCCGGCCGGGATCTATCTGCTGCTGAACTTCGGCGGGCCCGGCGAGGTCGGGTGGGGCGTGCCGATCGCCACCGACACCGCCTTCGTGCTGGGCGTGCTCGCCGTCGTGGGGGCCCGCTGCCCCGATCCGCTGCGGGCGTTCCTGATGACGCTGGCCATCGTGGACGACGTGCTGGCGATCCTCGTCATCGCGATCTTCTACACCGACAGCCTGTCCGTCCCCGCGCTCCTCAGCGCGTTCGCGCTGCTCGCCGCCATCCTGACGCTGCGGAAGCTGAAGATCTGGCGGGCGCCCGCCTACATCGTGCTGGGCTTCGGGCTGTGGGTGGCCACGCTGGAGAGCGGCATCCACCCCACGCTGGTCGGCATCGCGCTGGGGGTCCTGGTCTTCGTCTACGCGCCGACCGACCAGAAGCTGCTGCTCGCCGGCGAGGCCGTACAGTCGTTCACCAGCTCGCCGAGCGCGCGGGCCGCCAGGGAGGCCACGCTGCGGGTGCAGCGGGCCGTCTCGGTCAACGAGCGGCTGCGGCTGCGGCTGCAGCCGTGGAGCTCCTACGTCATCGTGCCGGTCTTCGCGCTGGCCAACGCCGGGGTGCTGCTGGACGGCGAGTCCTTGCGGGCCGCCCTCACCTCGCCTGTTTCCATCGGGGTGACGCTGGGGCTCGTGGTGGGCAAGTTCGTCGGCATCTCGCTGGGCACGTGGGTGCCGCTGCGGTTCGGATGGGGCTCCCTGCCGGGCAACCTGGTGTGGGGGCAGTTGTTCGGCGGCGCGGCGGTCTCCGGGATCGGCTTCACCGTGTCCCTGTTCATCGTGGACCTGGCCTTCGACGACAATCCGGGCATCCAGTCACAGGCGAAGATCGGGATCCTGGCGGGGTCCCTGCTGTCCGCGGTGCTGGGCTGGCTGATCTTCAAACTGGCCTGGGACCGCGGCGGGGTGTGCGCGCCGCCCGAGGCCGAGCCCGAGGAGGATCTGCCCGAGCTGCTCTCCGTACCCGTGGGGTCCGCCGACCATGTACGCGGCCCGGCGAAGGCCAGGGTGACGATCGTGGAGTACGGCGACTTCGAGTGCCCCTACTGCGGACGCCTCCACCCGGTCCTGGAGGAGCTGCGCAAGAAGAACCCCGACGTGCGGGTGGTCTTCCGGAATTTCCCGCTGCGCACCCTGCATCCGCGGTCCGCGCCCGCCGCGGTGGTGGCGGAGTCCGCGGCCGATGCGGGCAGGTTCTGGGAGATGCACGACATCCTCTACGACAACCAGCGTTTCCTCACCGACGCCGACCTCGAGCACTACGCCGCCCAGCTCGACGTCGAACCCTGGACGGACGTGCCCCGCCACACCGCCAGGATCGCCGCCGACGAGGCCTCCGGCCGGGGGAGCGGCGTACGCGGGACCCCGACCCTCTTCCTCAACGGCGTGCGCTACCAAGGCGCCCTGGACCTCGGCTCGATCAGCAAGGCGGTGGACGAGGCCCGGCGATCCGCTACCGTCGAGCAGACCCCACAACCCCCGGAGTAGGCCTCATGCTCAGTGTGATCAGCATCATCTTCCCTCTCGTCATGGTCGTCGTGCTGGTGGGCGGCGTCATCGTGACGGCTATGAACCGACGGGCCCATGGGCGCGGCGCGACTCTGGGCATGGCGGGCTGCGCCGTCCTGCTCGTGGGGGTGCTGCTCAACGTCGTCCTCGGCTTTGTCGCCGGCTCGTTGTACGAGGCCCTGGGCGCGGGCGGCGCCGCCATGCTCATGAGCGCCGTGGGCATGCTCTTCAACGCGGCCGGCACCGGCCTGCTGATCGCGGGCGTGATCGCCCGGCGTGACCCGCAGCAGCCGCACTACCCGCATTCCGGCCAGGGGCAGGGCTGGCAGCAGCCGGTCCAGCACCAGCAGCCCCACCCCCAGCAACCCCCGCAGCAGGGATGGCAGCAGCCTCCCTACGGCAACCAGGGCTGAAGCCACCCAGCTCAGACGCGGACCACGATCTTTCCCCGCGTGTGTCCGCGCTCGGCGTGTGCGTGCGCTTCCGCGATCCGTTCGATGGGGTACGTCCGCTCGATGCGCGGTGTGTAGCGGCCCTGCCGGCCGAGTCCGCCCGCTTCGGCGAGGAGCGTGGAGTCGTTCTCCGCGTCGGCCAGATGCACACCCAGGCGGTGCGCGTTGGCGTGGTCGGCGACCGTCGACACACGAGCAGGGTCGCCCACGATCGCGATGAGGTCGGGCAGGGAGCCGGAGGCCGCGGTGTCGAGCGCGATGTCGACACCGTCCGGCGCCAGGGTGGCCAGGCGCTCCGCGAGGCCGGTGCCATAGGTGGTGGGAACGGCTCCGAGGGAGGTGAAACTCGTGGTTGCGCTCGCTGGCCGTCCCGATCACGGTGGCGCCCTGAGCCACCGCGATCTCGACCGCGGCACTGCCCACGCCTCCGGCCGCGCCCTCGATGAGAAGGGTGCGCCCCGCAGGGGACCGAGCACCCTCAGCCCGCCCATAGCGGTCACGGATGCCAGACCGGCGCCGGCGGCCTCCTCGCCGGTCCACGTGACGGGCGCGTGGGCCCAGGCCGAGAGCACGGCCAGCTCCGCTGTCGCGCCGGTGACGCCGCCCAGTCCGAAGACACGGTCGCCGATGCTCACCCCCTGCACGCCCTCACCGGTCCCGTCGACCACGCCTACGGCATCACGCCCAGGAATCGCGGGCAGCTCCAGGGGGATCACCTCGTGCAACGCGCCGGACCGCGCCTTCCAGTCGATGGGATTGACGCTGGCGGCCTCGACGCGGATGCGGATCTCGCCGGGCCCGGGATGTGGGTCCGGCACCTGCTCGACCACGAGGGTCTCCACACCGCCGTACTCGTGAAATCGGACTGCGCGCATGACGTTGTTCCTTGTCTGCTCCACGCCTGCCGCAGCCCCAGTGGCCAGCGGCATTACCCCGACACTGCCGTCGGCCGGGTCCGGCTGATCCAGCAGCTGTACGCCGCGGGCCTGCCGAGCAGAGTGGTCCGCGAGGTGCTGCCGTGCGTGGACTCGGGTGAGGCGCAAGCGCCCCCGGCGCTCCTGGACCGGCTGACGACCGAGCGTGTCCGCATCGACCAGCGGATCAACGACCTGCTCGCCGCGCGCGACCGGCTCGACGACATGATCGCCGGCGCGAGCGACCCTGAATCCGACTGCTCCCACGTGCGGTGAGGATCTGAGCCGTCGCCGGCAGGTCAGTGCGCATCAGGAGGTCGCCGCCGACGGCCGCGCCTGCCACACCCCTGGATCAGCATCCTGACCTGATCCAACCATCTCGAAAGCGCGTATTGAGTGTGACAATGTGGGCGTAACTCACACATGCGTGAGGGAATCATGACGCGAGAGCAGCCAGGCGGCCAGGGACCTGATCCCAACCGGACGATCAGGCACCGGTTCCCTCACCCGGCCCCGCCGCCCGGCCCGCCCCCGCAGGGCACGCCGGAGTCGCCGTTCACCCAGCGCCTGCCCTACACGCCCGACATGCTGCCCGACGTGCCCACCTACGAGGCCAGGCCGCCCAGGTCCGGCTGGTGGTGGGTGATCCTGGCCGGAGGGCTGGTGCTGCTGATCGCGGCGGCGGCCCTGGCGGCGGTGTTGTGGGCGGAGAGCAACGCCGACGCCGCGACACGGGCCCTCCAGGCAGGAAGCGTCGTCACCCGCGCGTGAGCTCCGGCGTCTCCGCCTGCCAGCAGTGCGTCCAGCGGCCCTCGCCCAGCTCCGTACGCCCCGGCACCTCGGTCGAGCACACCGGCAGCGCCACCGGGCAGCGCGGATGGAAACGGCACCCGCCGGGCGGGTCGATGAGGCTGGGCGGCTCACCGTGCCGGGCGGTGTCGCGCGGCGTCACCCGGTCAGGGTCCGGCGCCGACTCCAGCAGCAGCCGCGTGTACGGGTGCCGGGGCGACTGGGTGACCGCCTCACTGGGCCCGCTCTCGATGAGCCTGCCCGCGTACATCACCGTGATGTCCTCGGCGAAGTAGCGGGCACTGGCGATGTCGTGCGTGATGTAGAGCAGCGCCAGCCCGCTCTCCTTGGCCAGGTCCTCCAGCAGCCGCAGCACGCCCAGCCTGATCGACACGTCCAGCATCGACACGGGCTCGTCGGCGATCAGCGCGACGGGCTCGACGGCCAGCGCCCGCGCGATCGCCACCCGCTGTCGCTGCCCGCCGGACAGCTCGTGGGGCAGTTTGTCCATGAACTGCTCCACCGGCGTGAGGCTCACCCGTTCGAGCGGCTCGGCGACCCTCCTGTGCTCCTCCTCGTCCGAGCGGACGTGCCCGTGGATGCGCAGCGGCCTGGCCAGGTGGTAGCGCACCCGGTGGAAGGGGTTCAGCGAGGAGAACGGGTCCTGGAAGATCAGCTGCACCTGGCGCCGGTAGTCGCGGAACGCCGCCCCGCGATGCGCCCGCACCGGCTCTCCGCGCAGCAGCAGCTCTCCTGACGTGGCCGGGTAGACCTGCGCGAGCAGCCGGGCCACCGTACTCTTGCCGCAGCCGCTCTCCCCCACGAGCGCCGACACCGAGCCGGCGCGCAGCGCGATCGACACGTCCTCCACGGCGCGCACGGGCGGCCGCTTCCCCAGCCGCCCCCTCGGCCCGCGGGCCGAGGTGAAGTGCTTGGTGAGGTTACGGCCCTCAAGAACGATCATGATGTTTCCTCCACACCGCGGCCTCCGTTCAGCAGGCACGCCACCTCGCCGTCCGAGCCGTCCGAGCCGTTCGGCCCGCGTGTCAGCAGCGGCAGCCGCGTGGAGCACTCCTCCACGGCCCGCCCGCAGCGCGGGTGGAAGGCGCAGCCGGGCGGCAGCGAACGCAGGTCGGGCGGGGTTCCGGGGATGCCGAGCAGTTCCTCGCGGGGCCCGTGCAGTCGGGGGAACGAACGGAGCAGACCCAGCGTGTACGGGTGCCGCGGCGTCCTGTGCAGCGCCTCGGCCGTGCCGGTCTCGACGACGCGGCCCGCGTACATGATGGCGATCCTGTCGGAGATCTCCATGAGCAGCGACAGGTCGTGCGTGATGAACACGACCGCGAAGCCGTACTCCTCCCTGAGCGCCCTGATCTCGTGGAGGATGTCGCGCTGCACCACCACGTCGAGCGCGGTGGTCGGCTCGTCCATGATGATGACCTCGGGGTTGAGGGCGAGCGCGATCGCGATGGCGGCGCGCTGCCGCATGCCGCCCGACAGCTCGTGCGGGTACGACCGCCGCCGGTCGGCGCTGATGCCGACGCGCTGCAGCAGTTCGACGGCCCGCTCGGACCGGTCGTTGCGCGACATCTTGGGGGCGTGGACGCGCAGCACGTCTTCGATCTGGGCACCGACGGTGCTGACCGGGTTGAGCGAGTTCATGGCGCTCTGGAAGACGACGGCCAGCTCCTTCCAGCGGAAGGCGCGCAGTTCGTCCCGCTTGAGGGCGAGCACGTCGACGGCGGTGCCGTCCTGGCGGTGGTAGACCACCGAACCGGAGGTGATCGCGGCGGGCGGGCGCAGCAGCCGGGCGACGGCGTTGGCCAGCGTGGACTTGCCGCTGCCGCTCTCCCCGGCGAGGCCGAGGATCTCCCCCCGCCGCAGGTCGAGCGAGACGTCGGCGACGGCGTGCACGGCGCCGCTCTGCGACAGGTAGTCGACGCCGAGGTCGCGGATCTCCAGGACGTTCATGTACGGGCCTTCCGAGGCGCCTTGACCTTGATCGTGCGCAGGCGGGGGTTGGCGATCTCGTCGATGCCGAAGTTCACCAGCGCGAGGCCGGTGCCGATGAGCGCGATGCACAACCCCGGTGGGATGAACCACCACCATGCCCCGATGAGCAGCGCCTGCCCGTTCTGCGCGAAGTACAGCATGCTGCCCCAGCTGACCGTGGACAGGTCGGCCAGGCCCAGGAAGGACAGCCCGGCCTCGGCCAGGATGGCGGCGACCACGGTGGCCAGGAAGCTGGTGGCGATGACGGGCAGCAGCACCGGCATGATCTCGAAGAAGATGATCCGCAGCGGCCCTTCGCCGCTGGCCCTGGCGGCCTGGACGAAGTCGCGCCGCCGGATCGAGAGGGTCTGGGCGCGCAGCACGCGGGCGCCCCATGCCCAGCCGGTGACCGCGATCACCACCGCCACGGAGCCGACGCCGCGCTGCGGCAGGTAACCGGCCAGCACGATGATCAACGGGAGGGCGGGCAGCACCAGGAAGATGTTGGTGAGCACGGACAGCACCTCGTCGACCGCGCCGCCGAAATAGCCGCCGACGAGTCCGACGAGGATCGCGAGCAGGTTGGCGATGACGGCCGACAACACGCCGATGCCCATCGAGATGCGGGCCCCGTACACGATCTGGGTGAGGATGTCCTGGCCGGTCTGCGTGGTGCCGAGCCAGTGCTCGGCCGACGGGCCCTGCAGCCCGTCGTCGCTGGTGGCGGCGGGGTCGGCCCCGATGAGCAGCGGCCCGGCCAGGGCCATCAGCGCGAAGAAGACGAGAATGCCGAAGCCGATCTTGATCTTCATTCGGACTCCTGCCTGGTCCGCGGGTCGAGCACGACGTACGCCAGGTCGGCCAGGAAGTTGGCGACGAGCACGGCCAGCGAGATGACGAGGAAGATGCCCTGCATGAGCGGGAAGTCCTCGTTCTCTACGCCTTTGAGCAACATCGACCCGATCCCGGGGTACGAGAAGACGATCTCGGTCAGCACCGACCCGCCGACCACGAAGCCGAGCGAGAGGGCGAAGCTGGTGATGTTGGGCAGGATCGCGTTGCGGGCCGCGTACGCCCACATGACCCGCCGCGAGGTGAGCCCCTTCGCCTCGGCCATGACCACGTAGTCCTCGCCCAGCGTCGTCACCATGACGTTGCGCATGCCGAGGATGCGGTCGGCCATCGAGGCGATCACGATCGTGACGGCGGGCAGCGCCGCGTGGTAGAGCACGCTCGCCGCGAACTCGCCGGTCATGCCGGGCATCACGTCCAGCCCGTACGCCCGCGACACGGGGAACCACTGCAGGGTCACGCCGAAGACGAAGACGAGCGCCAGCGCCACCCAGAAGTACGGCACCGCGTGCATGAACGTGGCCGCGGGCAGCACCCCGTCGAGCCAGGTGCCGCGCCTCCAAGCCATGAGCACGCCGAGCGAGGTGCCGATGAGGTAGCTGATCAGCGTGGCCACCCCGACGAGCCCGACCGTCCACGGCAGGCTGTCGGCGATGACCGTGGACACCTCGGTGGGGAAGAACGTGATCGAACGGCCCAGTTCGCCGCGCGCGAGGTTGCCGAGGTAGTCGAGGTACTGCTGCCACAGGCTGGCGTCGCTGATGCCGAACGCGCGGCGCATCGCGTCGATGGCCTCCGGTTCGACGTTGCCCTTCATCCTGGCCACCAGCAGTTCCACCGGATCCCCCGGCATGAGCCGGGGGATCAGGAAGTTGAGCGTGATGGCGGCCCACGCCGTCAGGAGGTAGAAGCCGAGCCGCCGGGCCAGGAACCTCACTTGGCGGCCGGTCTCAGACGCAGCAGCACGACGGCCGCGTCGGGCGAGGTGTACGGCGACGGCATCGCGTACGGGTCCTGCTCGGACGGCCAGCCGACGTACTTGTTCGTGCGGTACTGCGACCAGGACGGGCTGTAGAACAGCGGCAGGGTGGGCAGCTTCTCCACCATGATCTTGCCGAGTCCCTGCGTGGCCTTCTGCTGCTCGGCCTCGTCCTCGGTGGCGGCGTACTCCTCGATCAGCCGGTCGGTCTCGGCGTCCTTCCAGCGCTGGTAGTTGCCGGTGGCCGACTCGCCGACGGGCTCGGCCAGGCCGCCGAAGAGCATCGAGCGCATCTGGTAGTAGGGGGTCGGGCCTGCCGCGGTGGCCCTGATCGACAGCTCGTAGTTGCCCTTGCCGACCTTGGAAACCCAGTCCTGGAACGCCACGCCCCTGGTGTCGACCGTGATGCCGATCTTGGCAAGGTCCTCCCTGATGAGCTGCGCCGCGTTGACCCAGTCGGTGAACGGCGAGGGCACCAGCAGCGTGAACTTCAGCTTGGCCGGATCGACGCCCTTCAGCAGCTCCTTGGCCTTGGTCAGGTCCATCTTGAAGGCCGCGTCCTTGTACTCGGGCGGCACGTACGCCTCCCCGCCCGGCATCGGCACGCCGGTCGGATGCGCGACCTTGGTGTAACCGCGCTCGGCCACCCGCACGATCTTGTCGCGGTCGATGGCGAGGCTGATGGCCTGGCGCACCTCCGGCTTGGACAGGATCGGGTGGGTCAGGTTGGGCAGCAGCGTCACCACGCCCTCGGGCGGGAAGAAGAACTTGTTCTGCTCCGGCTTGCCCTGCACGTAGATCTTCTGGATGTCCGGCACGAACGCGCCCGCCCAGTCGACCTCGCCCTGCTGCAGCGCCGTCTGGACGGCGTTGGCGGTGTACGCGGGGAACCGCAGCACCGGCACCTCAGGCTTGCCCGGCTGCCAGTAGTTGGGGTTCTTGACCAGTTCGTACAGCTGGGCCGAGAACTTCGACAGCGTGTAGGGGCCGGTGCCGACCGGCTTGGTGTTGGTGAAGGTGACCGGGTCCTTTTGCTTCTCCCACAGGTGCTTGGGCACGATCGGCGAGTTGCCCGCGATGTTGAACAGCTTGGCGTAGGAGGTCTTCTCGAAGTCGATCCGCACCTTGTCCGGCGCCAGCGCCTCGGCGTCGGAGATCTCCAGCGCGTTCCTGTTGAGCTCCGGATTGTCCTTGAGCATCTTGAACGTGAAGGCGACGTCGTCGGCCGTGAACGGCTTCCCGTCGGTCCACTTCACGCCCTGGCGAAGGGTGAACGTGACCGACTTGCCCTTGTCAGACCATTCGTGCTTCAACGCCAGCCACGGCGTGATCTCGCCGGGCTTGAGCTTGTTGAAGTACATGAGGGTCTCGTGGATCATCCCGCTCGTCCCGAAGTTCACGCCTTCGAGGTGGTACGGGTTGAAGTCCTCCTGGAACGTGCCCGAGTCCACGGCATGGATGATCAGCGGCGGGGCGTTCTCACCTCCGCCGCTCCCGCCGTTGCCCCCACCGGAGCAGCCGGCGAGGGCGAGGGCGGCGAACACCGCCACCAGACGTTTGACAGGGGGCCTGATCATTGGGGGGCTGCCTTTCCGAAATACTTCGTCCGGAGGACGCGCGAACCCTTCGGGGCGGCGAACGCCTGCGCGCGGCCGAATCCGGCTGGTGCGCCGCGCACGACGGTCAGTGCGCGGTAGTAGTCGACGAACGGGAAGCCGTAGGTCTCGCCTCTGGCGTAGGCGTAGCCGGTGATCGCCTGCGACCAGATCTCGTACGCCTCCTCGCTCAGCTCGACGAACACGTCGGGAGCGAACCCCTCGGCGTCCTCCCAGTTGTCGGCGTAGTAGAGCTCGCTCGCCCAGTAGGCGGGCTGCTCGCGTTCGAGGGTCTTCAACCCGCCGTAGAAGCGGGCGTCCTCGACGATGCGGTGGGTGCGGGCGTGGTCCTTGTGGATGGACGCGCTCCAATGGGTCAGGATGACGTCCGGCCGCAGCTCTCTGATCTGGTCGCCGACGCGCATCTTGACCTCGTCGTCCTCCGGCAGCAGGCCGTCCTCGTAGTCGAGGAAGCGCACGCCGGCGCCGATCCGCTCGGCGAACGTCTCGGCCTCCTCGCGCTTCTGCTTGCCGTATTCGGCCACCGGCACGCGGGGATGGCCGCGCTCGCCGAGCGTCAGGTGCAGCAGCGTCGCGCGGTCGCCGCGCAGGACGTGCTGGGCGAGCACCGCGCCCGCGGTCAGGTCGAGGTCGCCCGCGTGGGCGCCGATGGCCAGAACGTGCGTCATGCTTGTCGCCTCATCACGTGGAACCGCCTGGTGATCTCGTAACCAGCCTTGGTGTAGAGGTGGCCGGCGGGGCTGGTCTCGCCGGTCCACAGGAACCACGACGAGTGAAGCCCTTCGGCCCGCATCATCGTCATGGTGAGATGGAGAAGGATCTTGCCGAGGCCGGTGCCTCGCTGCCCCGGGTCGACGCCGAAGGGGCCGAACCGCTCGGGAATGCCGCGGTAGGCCGCGTAGAGGGCGAAGCCCACGATGCCGTCCTTCTCCGCGATCACGATGCGCCCGGGGTCGCGGTGGTGACGGATCGCCTCACCCCAGTCGGGGTTGAAGGCGTCGGCGGCGAAGCGGATCAGCTGCGGCAGCTCGCCCACGGCAGGGCTGCGGAAGGCGTACCCTTCGCTCTCGCGCCTGGCGCGCAGCTCGTGCACGTCGTCCGGGGTCACGTAGCCGACGAGCGTGCGGTCCATCGCGACCGGCGAGTACAACGTGCGGAAGCCCATCGCCTCCAGCAGCCGGAAGCCGGCGGGGTAGAGCTCCGGGTCGGCACCCGGCAACACATAGTTCGGCGTATACGACGAAAAATCCACCCTCGACCGGCCGGCACCCTCCAGGAACGCCAGCGCCTCCCCCACC
>NZ_JAAAHR010000162.1:0-22259 GCF_009908215.1 Nonomuraea sp. K271
GACAGGGCCAGGCGAGGCGAGTGCTGCCCCAAAACGATCCAGGTGCTGAGGGGAAAGGGCGTTGACGCTGACCTGCCACTGGAGCGCGGTGGCGAGTACCACTCAAATGGTGCGGAAGGCACAGTGAACGCAGCCGAGGACCGACTTTCCACCCGGACGTTTCCCACCCATCACGCCCGCGTGCTGATCGAGATCGCACGCGATCCCGAGGCGCGGACACGCGACATCCGCATCGGCCTCACCGATCGTGCGTTCCACGGCATCGTCACCGACCTGCACCAGGCCGGCTACCTGCCCGGTGCGCCGGTCAGATGCTCCGGGAGATCAGTCCTCCGGCGGGTTGGCCTCCTTGCTCTCCAATTGCTGCTTGGCCCCGCGCACCTCTGCGCGTACGTCGGCGGGCAGCCGGCGACGCAGGATCGGCTCCAGCAGCCAGCGCAGGAACGGTACGAATTCGAACGAGATCATGCGCTTCACTCTGGAACCGCCATCCGCCATGGCCTCCACCTCGAAGGAGGCGCTGAAGCGGGACAGCCGGTGGTTCAGACGGTTGTGGGGCAAGGGCGCGTACCTGACGTCCACGCGTCGGCCGGGAGTCAGGCGCATCTGAGAAACGAGTTTGGGTGCGGGTCCTGGGATGCCCGGAAGAACGGGGCGGAACTTGAACTCCACGACGTTGTCGACGCGCCGGACCCAGTCGATCGGGCCGATCTTGTCGTCGATTTGCGCGTACCGTCCGGCGTCCATGACGAATTCCAGGTATTCGTCTGGGGTGCAGTGGATGGTCTCTTCCACGATCACTCGAACCATGGTAAGAGAGTAATCTCTCACCATGGCGAAGACTACCCCTGGCGTGACTCGGGAGCGCCTCCTCGACGAGGCCATCCGGCTGTTCGCGCGCCGCGGCTACGGCGCGACCTCCGTTGCCGACATCCAGCAGGCGTGTGGGCTGGCCAGCGGCTCAGGAGCGCTCTACAAGCACTTCCCCTCCAAGCAGGCCCTGCTGGAGGCAGCCGTACGGCGCAACCTAGGCACGATGGCGCTCAGGAGGAAGGAGGTGGTGGAACGGATTCCCGACGATCCGCGCGAGACGCTGCTCATGATGGCGAGAGCCGTGTGGGACGTGATCGACGGCGACAAGGACCTGGTGCGCATCATGCTGCGCGAGTTCACCGTGTTCCCGGAGATCTTCGAGCCGATGTGGCAGGGGGTGCTCGCCACCCTCTACCGCGAGTGCGCCGCCTGGATCGCGGCCCAGCGGGAGTTGGGCGTGGTGGAGACGGCCGATCCGGAGGCCACGGCCGCCGTGCTCATCTCGTCGCTGACCTACTTCCCGTTGCTGGACCTCCTGATCGGCCACACGCCGGGCGACCTGGGCGAGGAGACTTTTCTGGAGGCGTGGACTGAACACGCGGCCCGCACACTCGCCCTACGGCCGGGCCGGAATTCGTGGGGAGCGAGCTGAGGGAAGTGCACGGGCAGGGGCGCGGCCCCTCCCGGATTGGCGGACCAGCCTAATGCCCCCTTTTACGATCTTGCCCCATGACGTCAGCACCACCGCAACGATGCGTCCACCCCTCACGTCCCCGCGTAACGTCGCAGAAAGGAGCCCCGCTCACGGCCTCACAGCTTGGCCCGTGCATGGCCCGCGAACAGTCAGCCGCTGCGGGACATCGTGGGACTCTGTGAGACACACAGCTCTTGGAACCGCCACGTTTCAGCAGGTCAGGGCGCAAGTTGGCCCCCTGGCCAGGCCGGTTGCGATCCCTCAATCCGGGTCAAGGCCGGAGTGTTTCCAAGGAGACGCCCTCCGACAGAGATGATGTAGGCGAGCACCTCCCGCCAGGGTCCGACCCACCCTTCAACGGGATCTGTCGGCCTGGGGCGGGAGGTGCTCGCCGGCACTCACCGGACGTGGCGTTGTGACCTCATAGGAGCCTGGCCAGAGGCCCCTTCTCTGTCTTGTCCGCGTTGCCCGGCTGGTGCGTGCCGCCCTGCCCATCGGTCAAGAGCACAGGACGACGATGCCCTCCATTACACCCCAGCCCGCAGCGATCAACGAAGTCGCCGGCGGCGTCGACACCCATCAAGACACCCACACCGCAGCCGCGATCCGCCCCCGGCCCCGTCGGCGGTTGGGTTGGCTCGTGGGTCGTTTGTCCACAGCCTGTGGATGACGTAGCCCAGCCCGCTCCGCCCCTGGTTTCGGTCGGCACGTATCATGGCGTTGTCATGACCGTAAACCGGGAGAAATTTCGCCTGTCAGATCCCAAACCGGGTCGCCGGCAGGGATTTACTGGACGCTTGCACAATTAGCGGCTCTTGAAGCCTTCATATCCGTGGAGTGCCTGCGTAGACTCCCGGCACCGGCCAAGGTGATCCGGCGGAACGCGGATTCAACCGGAAGCGGCACCCACAACCCGGATGGTGCCGCAACACCCGCCGAGGAACAGTGCAGCACCGCCCGGGCAGGACGACCGGTCTTGCCGAGGAGAACGATGAGCAGGCACATGCTGGCACTGGAGCCAGCGTCCAATCTGGCCCTGAGCGGTAACAATCTCACCATCGTGATCGTGGTCGCCGCGGTCGCACTTATAGCGCTAGCCGTCGCCGGCGGCCTGGTACGCGAAGTGCTGTCCGCCGGCCAGGGCACCGAACGCATGCAGAACATCGCGCGCGCCGTGCAAGAGGGCGCCGCGGCCTACCTAGCCCGTCAATTCCGCACGCTGGCGATCTTCGTCGTCGTGATTCCCTTCCTGCTGCTCCTCCTACCCGGGGACATGGACGTCCGCATCGGACGATCGATCTTCTTCGTGGTCGGGGCGGTGTTCTCCGCGCTGACCGGGTTCATCGGCATGTGGCTGGCCGTGCGAGGCAACGTGCGCGTCGCCGCCGCGGCCAACGACTCGGGCGAGAAGCGCGCCATGCGCATCGCCTTCCGCACCGGCGGCGTGGCCGGGATGTTCACCGTGGGCCTCGGCCTGCTCGGCGCGGCCGTCGTCGTGTTCATCTACCAGGGCAACGCGCCCGGCGTGCTCGAAGGCTTCGGCTTCGGCGCGGCGCTTCTGGCGATGTTCATGCGAGTCGGCGGCGGCATCTTCACCAAGGCCGCCGACGTCGGCGCCGACCTGGTCGGCAAGGTCGAGCAGGGCATCCCCGAGGACGACCCGCGCAACGCCGCCACCATCGCCGACAACGTGGGCGACAACGTCGGCGACTGCGCCGGCATGGCGGCCGACCTGTTCGAGTCGTACGCCGTCATGCTGGTAGCCAGCCTCATCCTGGGCCGGGTGGCCTTCGGCGAGGAAGGGCTCGTCTTCCCTCTCATCGTCCCGATGATCGGTGTGGTCACCGCGATCATCGGCATCTTCGTCACCGGGATGCGCGACCGCGACCGCAACGGGATGGCGGCCATCAACCGCAGCTTCTTCATCTCGGCCGCCATCTCGGCGGTGCTCGTCACGGCGGCCGCGTTCTGGTACCTGCCCAGCAGCTTCAGCGGCCTGACCGGCGCCGCCGTCGAGTCGACCGCCGACCCGCGGCTCATCGCCATCGGCGCGGTCCTCATCGGCCTGGTGCTGGCGAGCGCCATCCAGCTGCTGACCGGCTACTTCACCGAGACCAACCGGCGTCCCGTGCGCGAGATCGGCGAGAGCTCGGCCACCGGCCCGGCCACCGTCATCCTGGCCGGCATCAGCGTCGGCCTGGAGTCGGCCGTCTACTCCGCCCTGATCATCGGCGGCGCGGTCTACGGCGCGTTCCTGCTCGGCTTCGGCAACGTGACGATCGCGCTGTTCGCGGTGGCGCTGGCGGGCACCGGCCTGCTGACCACGGTCGGCGTCATCGTGTCGATGGACACCTTCGGCCCGGTCTCCGACAACGCCCAGGGCATCGCCGAGATGTCCGGCGACGTCGAGGGCGAGGGCGCCCGCGTGCTCACCAGCCTGGACGCCGTCGGCAACACCACGAAGGCCATCACCAAGGGCATCGCGATCGCCACGGCCGTACTGGCGGCGACCGCGCTCTTCGGTGCCTTCCGTACGGCGGTCGAGACCGAGCTGACCGCGGCGAGTGCGGCGGTCAAGGAGACGCTCGGCACGTTCTCCTCGTTCAGCCTCAGCATCGACCAGCCCAACGTGCTGGTCGGCCTGGTGATCGGCGCCGCGGTCGTGTTCCTCTTCTCCGGGCTCGCGATCTCGGCGGTCGGCCGGGCCGCGATGCGCGTGGTCTTCGAGGTACGCGACCAGTTCCGCAACAACCCGGGCATCATGGACGGCACCCAGAAGCCTGAGTACGGCCGGGTCGTCGACATCTGCACCCGCGACTCGCTGCGCGAGCTGGCCACGCCCGGCCTGCTGGCGGTCATGACCCCGATCGCGGTCGGGTTCGCCCTCGGCTACGCGCCGCTGGGCGCGTTCCTGGCCGGAGCCATCGCCTGCGGCACCCTGATGGCGGTGTTCCTGTCCAACTCGGGTGGGGCCTGGGACAACGCCAAGAAGCTGGTGGAGGACGGTCACCACGGGGGCAAGGGCTCGGAGGCCCACGCCGCCACGGTCATCGGCGACACGGTGGGCGACCCGTTCAAGGACACCGCCGGCCCGGCCATCAACCCGCTGATCAAGGTGATGAACCTGGTGGCGCTGCTGATCGCGCCGGCCGTGGTCCTCTACGCGGCTGACCCGGCGATCCGCATCGGCATCACGGTGGTCGCCGTGGGCGTGGTGGTCGCCGCGATCATCGTGTCCAAGCGGCGGTCGGTGAAGAGCGAGCCCGCCAACGACAACAACCGCGACAAGGAGCCCGTCGCGTCCTGACGCGCTCGACCAGCGAACGCCCGCTTCCCGCTTGGGGGCGGGCGTTCCGCTTCTCCGAGGGTGATGCTGTCAGGGAGGTGACGCTCTCGGTTTCTATGGATGTTCCGCGATTTCCGGGGCAGATCCGCACTTTCAGGGGAGACGCGGGACCTGAGCACCCCGATGGGAGACTGGGCATGTGAACGATGACAAGCGGCCGAGCGGCGGCAAGGCCCTGGGCCTCATCCTGCTGGCGATGCTGGTCGTCCTGGCCGTGCTCGTCGGGCTGGCCACCTGGGCGACGAGGAATGGATGACCGGTGCGGACCTTGATTGTGCTGCGTCACGCGAAAGCCGCGCAGATCGCCGGCCTGCTCGACCGCGAGCGGCCGCTGACCGACCGGGGCGAACATGACGCGAAACGGGCCGGCGACGAGATCAGGGCCGCCGGGTTCGCCCCCGAGATGGTGCTCTGCTCGCCGGCGCTGCGGACCAGGCGCACCGCGGAGCTCGCTTTCCCCGAGGTTGAGGTCAGCTACGAGCGCGACATCTACGAGGCGTACTCCGACGAACTCCTCGAACTGGTGCGCAGGTGCGATCCCGGGCTGGGCACCGTGGTGTTGTGCGGGCACAACCCGGGCGTGCACGAGCTGGCGCTGGGGCTCGCGGGCGGCGACTACGTGTTCCGGCCCGGGGCCTTCGCGGCGATCCGGGTGGAGTCACCGTGGGCGGAGCTCGGTCAAGGCGAGAGCCGTCTGATCACCCGCTGGGACCCCAAGGAGGGCTGACTCACCCTGCCGCGAGCGCGCCGTCCTCGGCGTCGGCCGCCTCCACCTCGTCGCGCGAGATGCCGAGCAGGTAGAGGATGGAGTCGAGATAGGGGGTGTTGACCGCGGTGTCGGCCGCCTGGCGTACGACCGGCTTGGCGTTGAAGGCGATGCCCAGCCCGGCCGCCGCGATCATGTCGAGGTCGTTGGCGCCGTCGCCGATGGCCACCGTCTGGGAGATCGGCAGGCCCGCCTCGCGGGCGAACCTCTCCAGTGCCCGCGCCTTGCCGGGACGGTCGACGACATCCCCGACGACCCGGCCGGTCAGCCTGCCGTCGATCACTTCGAGCACGTTCGCCGCGGAGTAGTCGATGCCGAGCTCGTCCACCAGGCCGTCGGTGATCTGCGTGAACCCGCCGCTGACGATGGCGAAGCGGTAGTCGAGCCGCTTGAGCGTACGGACCAGCGTGCGTGCGCCCGGCGTGAGCACCACTTCCTTGCGTACGAGGTCGAGCACGTCGGCGGGCAGCCCTTCGAGCAGCGCCACCCGTCGCCGCAGGGACTCGGCGAAGTCGAGCTCCCCGCGCATGGCCTCCGACGTGACCCTGGCCACCTCGTCGAGGCAGCCCGCGTGCGCCGCCAGCAGTTCGATGACCTCGCCCTGGATAAGGGTCGAGTCGACGTCCATGACGATCAGGCGCTTGGCCCGCCGCGACAGGCCGGTGCGCTGCACGGCCACGTCGACCTCCTGGGCGGCGGCCTCGGCGGCCAGCTCGACCCGCAAGGACGTGGGGTCGGCGCCGGACACCGACAGCTCGATGCACGTGACGGGCCACTGGGCCAGGCGTTCGATGCGGTCGATGTTGGCGCCGGCGGCCGCGATGCGGCCGGCGATGCCCGCGATGGCGGCCGGCTGCAGGGTGGCGCCGAGCACGCTGACCGACAGGCGGCCGCGGCGGCGCTGCTCCTTGGCCTGGGAGCCGGTGGACAGCTCCACCTCCATGCCGAGGTCCTCGGCCACCCGCTCGACGGCGGTCCACATGGCGCCGAGCGTCGTACCGGT
Source organism: Nonomuraea sp. K271 (assembly GCF_009908215.1). NCBI lineage: Bacteria > Bacillati > Actinomycetota > Actinomycetes > Streptosporangiales > Streptosporangiaceae > Nonomuraea > Nonomuraea sp. K271. Next base: position 6,623 of record NZ_JAAAHR010000162.1, read on the forward strand.
GCCGGTGGATGGGCCGCCCGCGTAGGCCACGAGCACGCCGAGCGTGAGCCGGCCTCGGATGACGACCTGTTCGATGTCCGCAACGGTCACCGGAAAGCCGGACAGAACGGAAAAAAGTCGTGAAGTAACGCCCGGGCGGTCAGGGCCGTTCAACGTGATCAGGAGGGTGCGCTGGTCCACATCCAGTCACGGTACTGCGCCCGGTCGAATGCTCGCGCAGCAGGATGGGTGTTCCGACGTGGGTCCGGGCACCGGAGCACGCCGTTCACCGCCCCGCCGCCGGTCGGCACAGAGACGGCCAAGTCCGGTCCGACGACGAACACGCGGTGATGTCCGCCGAGCAGGTGGTGCTCCGCGGGGCCCGGGAGCCCGCACAGCCTAGTTCCGCAGGATCAAATGGGTGTCGCCGAACTCGTGCCACAGATACCGCTCCCGCAGCGCCGCCTCGTACGCCCGCGCCAGCACGTGCTCGCCCGCTATCGCGCTCAGCATCAGCAGGTGGCTGGAACGCGGCTCGTGCAGTCCTGTGATCAACCCCGTGACGGCCCGTACGCCGTGTTCGGGGGTGACGATGTGCCGGGTCCAGCCCGCCGACGCGGCCACGCGCCCGTCCGCGTCGCCGGCCGCGGCCGTCTCCAAAGCGCGTACGACGGTCGTGCCCGCGGCCACCACCCGGTTGCCGTTCTCCCTGGCCAGGTTCACCAGCCGCGCCGTGGGGCCGGGCACGTCGTACCGTTCGGCGTAGGGGGGCTCGTCCTTCTCCGGCGAGGCGACCCCCGTGTGCAGGGTGATCGGCGCGATCCCGATCCCGCGTGCCACGAGCGCGGCCACGAGGTCCGCGGTGAACGGCCGGGCCGCGCTCGGCATCTCGGCGCTGCCCGGCACGGTCGCGAACACCGTCTGGTAGTCCTCGATCGGCCAGTCCCGCTCCACGTACGAGTAGCGGATCGGCACCCCGTGAGCGCGCAGGTAGCGGTTCACGTCCCGGTCGAGCTCGGCCCGCCACAACCGTGGCGTCTCCCGTTCGATCAGCCGCAACGTGGCCCGCCCCGGCAGCGGCAGCCATTCGCCCGCCGCGCCGCCGCCGTAGGGTTCGGACGCCACGGACGTACGGCGGCGCAGCTCCACCAGCCACGTGCCGTCCTCCCGCGCGGTCGAGAAGTGCACGGCCAGCCGGTCGAGCCGGACGGCGGCCGGCAGGGTCGCCGAGTTGTTCACGACGATCAGGTCACCGGGGTCGAGCAGCCGGGGCAGGTCGGCGAAGCGGTGGTGCCCGGGGTCGAGGTCGCCGCGCGAGACCATCAGGCGTACCGCGTCCCTGGCCGTTCCTCTCGCTTCGGGCGGTTCGTGGGCGGCAAGGCCGGGCGGCAGCGAGAAGTCGAGCGCGCCGGTCAGCGACGCGGTCATTGCAGGCTCACCTTCCCGCTGGCAGGGCGGGCGGTGACGAGGTCGTGCAGCGCCGTGGCGACCTTGGCGGGGTCGGTGGCGGCGCCGGCCTCCTCGGCGCCCACGGCGTCGGCCAGCATGCGAGTGTTCATCTCGCCGGGGTCCACCCACCAGACGCGCAGCTCGGGCTCTTCGGCGGACAACACGTTGGACAGCTGCTCCAGTGCGGCCTTGGTGGCCCCGTAGCCGCCCCAGCCCTCGTACGGGCCCGTGGCGGCGTCGGAGGTGATGTTGACCACCGAGCCCTGTGAGGCCCGAAGCGCGGGCAGCGTGGCCTGGATGAGGGCGAGTGGAGCGGTCACGTTGGTCTCCAGCAGCGTCCTGAACCCCTCCAGCGGGTAGCCCGCGAGTGGCGGCAACGGGGTCACGCCCAGGTCGCTGGCGTTGTTGACGAGGAGGTCGAGCCGGGGTGCGGCCCTGGCGAGCCGTACGACGTGCGCTGGATCCGTCACGTCGCCGGGCACGGCGGTGGCGTCCAGCTCGGCGGCGACCCGTTGCAGGTCGTCGGCGCCGCGGGCGGTGAGTACGAGGTTCCATCCCGCTCCCGCCAGGGACCTCGCCAGGGCGAGGCCGAGGCCGTGGGACGCGCCGGTGATGAGTGCGGTGTTCGTCATGTCCACGACGTTAGGAACGCGGCGCGTGGCGGGCATCAGGCTGAGGACCGGACCGCGCCTGGGCACATCGTCCTAGGACCATAGGGTGGGGGCGTGGCCACCGACCGAGAGGAAGTCCTGTACGCGGTGAGTTCCGCGGTGCTCGCGGTCACCCGCCATCTGTCGGTCCGCGAGGTGCTGCAGGTCATCGTACGCTCGGCGCAGCGCCTGCTCGACGCCCGTTACGCCGCGCTGGGCGTGCCGGACGACGACGGGTCGTTCGCGGAGTTCGTCGCCGAGGGCATCACCGACAAGCAGTGGGACGCGATCGGGCCGCTGCCGAGACAGCACGGCATGCTGGGTGCGATGCTGCGCGAGGGCGTTCCGGCCCGGCTGCCCGACCTGCGTGACGATCCGCGGTTCGAGTGGTGGCCGAAGGCGCACCCGGTGATGAAGGACTTTTTGGGCGTGCCGATCCGTGACGGCGACGAGGTGCTCGGCATCATCTTCCTGGCCAACAAGCGCACGCCCGGCGGTTTCACGCGGGACGACCAGGACCTCCTGACGCTCTTCGCCGCGCACGCCGCGATCGCCCTGACCAACGCCCGCCTCTACGAGCGCGGCCGCGAGCTGGCCATGCTGGAGGAGCGCAACCGGGTCGCCCACGAGCTGCATGACGCGGTCACGCAGAAGTTGTTCTCGCTCAGGCTGACTGCCCAGGCGGCGCAGGCCATGCTCGACAAGGCGCCCGACAAGGTCGCGCCCGAGCTGGAGCGGGTCCAGCGGCTGGCCGGCGAGGCCCTGACGGAGCTGCGCGCCGTGATCGTCGAGCTGCGACCCGCCGACCTCGACCGGCACGGCCTGACGGAGACGCTGCGCAAGCACGTGCGCATGCTTGACCGGCTTCACCCGTCCCTGGTCGGGTTCGAGTGCCACGAGCTGCCGCCGCTCGACCCGGCGGTCGAGGTGGCGGTGCTCAGGGTGGCCCAGGAGGCGCTGCACAACGCGCTCAGGCACGCCGAGGCGTCCCGCGTCTCGGTGCTCCTGGCATACGAGGAGGGCAAGCTGGTGTTGACCGTCGAGGACGACGGCAGAGGCTTCGAGCAGGCCGGCTCGCGCGGCCTCGGCCTGGTGTCGATGCGTGACAGGGCCGAGTCGGTCGGGGGCGCCATGACCGTCGAGTCGGCCCCGGGCAGGGGGACCACGGTGCGGGTGGAGGTGGGCGCGTGATCCGGGTGCTGATCGCCGACGATCACCCGGTGGTGCGTCAGGGGCTGCGTACGTTCCTCGACCTTCAGGACGACATCACCGTGGTGGCCGAGGCGGGCGACGGGGCGCGGGCCGTCGAGCTGGTCGGCGAGCTCTGCCCCGACGTGCTGCTCCTGGATCTGAAGATGCCCGTGCTCGACGGCCTCGGCGCGTTGGAGCGGCTGACCGGCACGGCGACCAGGATCGTCGTGCTGACGTCGGTGAGCGACCGGTCCGACGTGGGGCCCGCGATGCGCGCGGGGGCGTCCGGGTTCCTCTACAAGGACGTCGATCCGTCGGCGCTGGTCCAGGCGGTGCGCGCGGTGCACGGCGGTCAGGTGCTGCTCGCGCCCGAGGCGGCGGAGGCGGTGCTGGCCGCCCCTGACGGCGCGTCCGGCGTTCCGGGGCCGGTGCCGCTGACCGAGCGCGAGCGGGAGGTGCTGGCGCTCATCGCGGCCGGGCGGTCCAACAGGGAGATCGCGAGGAGTCTCGCCGTGGCGGAGAAGACGGTCAAGACCCACGTGTCCAACGTGCTGATGAAGCTCGGCGTGCAGGATCGCACCCAGGCCGCCCTCTACGCCGTGCGGCACGGCCTCGGCTGACCGCGCGGGCGGCCGGCGCTACTGGTTCCTGACCGGCTCGAAGATCGCGTGGTGGGCGGCCACGAGCGCGCGGCGTACCGCACGGTCGAGCTCGCGCAGCGCCTCTCCGCGCGCCGCGACCTGGCCGGCGGTGAGGCCGCGATCGTCGGCCAGGCGCAGCACGGTGGCCAGCCGCGTGGCGAGGGTGGACACGCGGTGGGCGCGGGCCGGATAGCCGGGCGCGAGCTCGCCGCCGCGCTGCCCCAGCCGGCCGGGCCGGTCGCCGACCGGCCCGTCGACGGAGGTCAGCGCCTCGGTGGCCGACCGCATCGCGTCGGACAGGTCACGCTCGGCCTCGGCGAGCGAGGGCAGGTCATGGCGTACGGGGCCGGAGTCGTGCACTTCCAGGCGCACGCCGACGTAGGACGATCCGCGCTGGTCCGGCAGGGGCAGCAGGCCGATGTTCTGGTCGCCGGTCACGGCGATGGCGGCCTGGCCGATGTCGACCGCGGCCGAGTTGAACGACGGCGGGCCCGACAGGCCCAGCGGGTCGCCGGGCGCCGGCAGGGCGAGCCGCAGCTCGCGCAGGCCGTCCACGCGGAGATTTGCGAGGTATTTACGCAACGGAACGTCGCCCGCGACAACGGGTCCGCCGGTGGCTTCGACGTGGTCAGCCGCCTCGTCGAGGCCGACGTGACCGGCGAGCCAGGCGTTCCCCCAGGCGACCAGGCAGGGACAGACAGGCGATTCAGGGCGCACCGATCCACGATAAGCGCTCGCCCTGCAATAGGTTTGTCCCGTGGGTGACTCCTGAAGGAGGGATTCGGGGATGGGTGGTCAGGTGCTGCGGCTCCAGGACGTCGCCGTCAGGCGCGACGGAGCGGCCCTGCTGCGCGGCATCGACTGGACGGTCAACGAGGACGAGCGTTGGGTGGTCATCGGCCCCAACGGCGCGGGTAAGACCACGTTGCTGCAGGTCGCTGCCACGTTGCTCTATCCGAGTGAGGGCCTGGTCGAGGTGCTCGGCGAGCGGCTGGGGCAGGCGGACGTCTTCGACCTGCGGCCGCGGATCGGGCTGGCGAGCGCCGCGCTGGCCGAGCGCATCCCGCCCGAGGAGAAGGTCATCGACCTCGTGCTGACCGCGTCGTACGCGATCATGGGCCGCTGGACGGAGGAGTACGACTCCAACGACGTCACCAGGGCCGTCGAGCTGATCGACATGATGGGCGCGGCCCACCTGATCAGGCGGCGGTTCGGCACGTTGTCCGAGGGCGAGCGCAAGCGGGTGCAGATCGCCCGCGCGCTCATGCCGGACCCGGAGATGTTGCTGCTCGACGAGCCGGCCGCCGGGCTCGACCTGGGCGGGCGTGAGGATCTGGTGCGCCGTCTGTCGCTGCTGGCGGGCGACTACCGTTCGCCGACGCTGGTGCTGGTGACGCACCACGTGGAGGAGGTCCCGGCGGGGTTCACGCACGGGCTGCTGCTGCGGCACGGCTCCGTGGTGGCGCAAGGGCCGCTGGAGCACGTGATGACGTCCGACAACCTGTCGCACACGTTCGGGGTGCCGCTGTCGCTGGAGCGCGGCGGTGAGGGCCGCTGGTACGCGCGTCCTCACTAGGTCGCCATTTATGCCGATAAAAGTCGCCCGAGCCTGACTGGACACTGCGGATGGCAGAAACCAAATAAGATCTACGGAGTCGGTACCGTCGGCTTCGGAGCGTCGCCATGTCCATCGAGCAGCTCATCGTCGCCCTTGTCGTGGTCGCGGCGGTGGGCTTCGCGGTGGCACGCACGATCCGCATCATCCCGCAGGCCACGGCCGCCATCATCGAGCGCCTCGGCCGCTACCACCGCACGCTGACGCCGGGGCTCAACCTGGTGGTGCCGTTCATCGACCGCATCAAGGACCTGATCGACCTGCGCGAGCAGGTGGTGTCGTTCCCGCCGCAGCCGGTGATCACCTCCGACAACCTGGTCGTCTCCATCGACACCGTCATCTACTTCCAGGTCACCAACCCCAAGGCGGCGACGTACGAGATCGCCAACTTCCTGACCGGCGTCGAGCAGCTCACGGTCACGACGCTGCGCAACGTCGTCGGTGGCATGGATCTCGAACGCACGCTGACCTCGCGCGAGGACATCAACACCGCGCTGCGCGGCGTGCTCGACGACGCCACCGGCAAGTGGGGCATCCGGGTCAACCGGGTCGAGCTCAAGGCCATCGACCCGCCGGCCTCCATCCAGGACTCGATGGAGAAGCAGATGCGCGCCGACCGCGACAAACGGGCCGCGGTCCTGACGGCGGAGGGGCACCGCCAAGCCTCGATCCTCGCGGCCGAGGGCGAGAAGCAGGCCGCGGTGCTGCGGGCGCGGGGCGAGGCCGAGGCGGCCGTGCTGCGCGCCCAGGCCGACGCCGAGGCCCAGGCCATGCGGGCCAAGGGGCAGGCCGACGCGATCGGCATGGTCTTCAGGGCCATCCACGAGGGAAAGCCCGACCAGCAGCTGCTGGCCTACCAATACCTGCAGACCCTGCCGGAGATCGCCAAGGGCGAGGCCAATAAGATCTGGATCGTGCCGTCGGAGATGGGCAAGGCGCTGGAAAATCTCGGCGGTCTTTTCACACCCCCCAAGAGCTCGGACACCCAGTGAACGACCCGCTGCGAGGGCTGACACTCCGGTCCTGGGCATGGCCGGACGGCGGTCCGACGAGCGGGTCTCTCGGGGCAAGGAGGGTTTGTGACGGGGTGGGAGCTGGCCGTGGTCTGCGCGGCCGGGGTGATGGCGGGCGCCATCAACGCGGTCGTCGGGTCGGGGTCGCTGATCACGTTCCCCACACTGGTGGCGGTGGGCGTCGATCCCGTCACCGCCAACGTGTCCAACACCATCGGGCTGGTGCCCGGCTCCTTCACGGCCGCCTACGGCTACCGCGTCGAGCTGCAGGGCCAGCGCGAGCGCCTGGTGCGCCTGGGCGCGGCCTCGGCGTTCGGCGCGCTGATCGGCGGCATCCTGCTGCTGTTCCTCGACCCCGACGTGTTCGAGGTGGTCGTCGTCGCGCTGATCGCGCTGGCCTGCCTGCTTGTCATGGTGCAGCCGCGGCTCAACGCGTGGCTGGCCGAGCGGCGTGGGCGCGGGCATCCGCACGGCGGCGCGGCGTTGTGGCTGGGCGTGCTGGCCTCGGGCGTCTACGGCGGTTACTTCGGGGCCGCCCAGGGTGTGCTGCTGATCGGGTTGATCGGCATCTTCCTCGACGACGGCCTCCAGCGGGTGAACGCCGCGAAGAACGTGCTCGCGCTGCTGGTCAACGCCGTGGCCGCGGTGTTGTTCACGGTGGTCGCCGACGTCGACTGGCAGGCCGTGGCCGGGGTGGCGCTGGGCGCGATGGCCGGTGGGTTCCTGGGAGCCAGGCTGGGTCGGCGCATCCCGGCACCCGTGTTGCGCGGGGTCATCGTGTGCGTGGGAATCGCGGCAATTATCGTACTGGTGTACGGATAAATTCCCGTCTATATGGGTATGAATCCGTACATGAAGGGTGATCGGGTGGAGATCGTCATCGACGCGGGAGGATCACCGCGTACCTACGAGATCAGGGCCACCCGCGCCGGCCGGCGGGTCGAGGTGAACACGCGGCGGGGGCTCGTCGAGGTCAGCGAGGTCACCAGGACCGGCACCCCGGTGCGAACGGCCCGGTTCATGTCCAGCCGCATCCTCGCCCTCGTCGAGCACCCCGCCGACGAGGTCAGCTGAAGTCCGCCGCGCGGTCCTCGGCCCACTGGCGGAACGTCAGCGCGGGCCGCCCGAGCAGCCGCTCCACGGTGCCGGTGACCCGCTCGGGGCGGGTCACGAACCTCTCCCACCCCTGCAACGCCAGGTCCACGAAGGACGGGTCGCCCCAGGCCGCCAGAAGTTGTTCACGGGCCTGCTCGACGGGCAACTCCTCCCAGCGCACCTCGCGGCCGAGCACCTCGCCGATGATGCGTACCTGCTCGGCCTGGGTGAGTTGCTCGGGGCCGGTGAGCGCGTAGGTCGCGCCGTTGTGCCCGGCGGAGGTGAGCACGTGCACGGCCACGGCCGCGATGTCCCTCTCGTGGATCAGCGCCCTGACGGCCTGCCCGAACGGCCAGCGTACGACGCCCTGCCTGATCTGGGCGGCCCACATGAGCGTGTTGGCCGCGAACCCGCCGGGCCGCAGGAACGTCCAGCCGACCCCCGAGTGCCGGATCCGCCGCTCCACCCCATGGTGGAAGTACGACGGCTCCTCGTCGTCCGCCGCATCCTCCGCGTCCGCCGAAAGGTAGACGACGCGCCGCGCGTGCTTGGCGATCGCCGTGATGGTGCGCGCGGCGCTCTCGGCCGAGGTCGTCGGCCAGAGCAGGAACACGCTTTCCACGCCGTCGAGTGCCGGCTCCAGGCTCTCGGGGTCGGTCAGGTCACCGCGTACGGTCTCGACGGGCAGTTGCGCTCGTACGGGATCCCTGGCGAGCGCCCGCACCTCCAGCCCGGCCTTCGCCAGCCGGGTCACCACATGCCTGCCTACGTTGCCGGTCGCGCCGGTCACCAGAATCTTGCCCATGCACCGAACGTAGGACCTCAAGCTAAGTTCAGGTCAAGGCCGGGCGCACCTGGAGTGTGCCGTCGCGCCTGACGCGCGTCTCGAACATGGGCGCGGGGGCGGTCGCGGGGCCGTGCTTCACCGAGCCGTCCGTCAAGCGGAACGTGCTGCTGTGCCACGGGCACACCACGCACGCCTCGCCGTCCTCCATGACGAGCCTGCCCTGGTGCAGCGGCCCGGCCAGATGGGGGCAGCGGTCGCCGAGCACGGTCACGGCCTCGCCCTGGCGCAGCACGAAGAGCTGGATGTAGCCGAGCCTGCGCGCCACAGGACGGCCGTCCGGCAGGTCTCTCAGCAGGCACAGGTCGTGCCAGCCCAGCGGGACCAGATGCGTGACCTGCGGGGCGTGGTTGGCTCCGGCCGCCTGCCGGTAGGCCAGGTGGCCACCGAGATAGGCGCCGAGCGAGCCCACGCCGAGCCCGGCGAACGACAGCAGCCTGCCGGGGCGCTCGTGCCCGCGCAGCCGGGCCAGCAGTGACGCCGAGTACAGGCCGAGGGCGGCCACGTTCGAGGCCATGTGCACGAAACCCACCCGCTGCTGCTCGCGGTGGAGCGACGACCAGTCGGTCAGCCCGGCCGCGGCCGTCGGCAGCGCGTTGGCGATGCCGGCGGCCAGTAGCAGGCGCGAGGCCCGGGGGTCGGCGCGCGCCAGGTCCAGCACGGAGGCCGACATCCAGCAGCCGAGACTCACCGTGGCCAGCGGCGGATGCAGCGGCTTGCCGGTGGGTACACCGTGCAGCAGGTCGCGTACCCGTCCTTGGGGGATGCGCCGGCGTATGGTCTTCGCCAGCGCCCTGACGGCTTTGTCCATGACCTTCGACTTCTCGAGTCGATCGGCGAGGGCGACCGGCCCGGCGAATCCCCGTAGTTGCCGACGCTTCGCTCGCACTTCCTCTTTCACGACAAGTCCCCTACCCCGGGCATGAGGGCATCACTCGGACAGGTGCCCTCGGGCCACGGAGAGATCGACCAGCTCCCGCGCGTACGCACCGAGCGATGGCGACCCCTCCTCGATGATCCGTACCTTCTGCCTGACCTGGGCGGCCGTCACCTTGAACAACGGCCAGGTGCCGCCCTCCGTGTGGTGGTTGGCCAGGATCGGGGCGAACCGGTCGAGCGCCTTGGCGAACTTCGCCTCCGGCGTCTTCCGCTCCTCGAACTCGTCCCACAACTCCCGCATCCACGTCGCCTGGTCGGCGGGCAGCAGGCCGAAGATGCGGTCGGCGGCGGCCCGCTCGGCCTCTTCCTGGGCGGTGACGGCCACCGGGTCGTAGATGAAGGTGTCACCGGCGTCGATCTCCACCAGGTCGTGCACCAGCAGCATGGCGACCACCCGTTGGAGGTCGGTTCCCGGTGGGGCGTGCTCGCCGAGGACCATCGCCAACGTGCCCACGTACCAGGAGTGCTCTGCGGTGTTCTCCCGTCGCGAACCGTCGATGAGATGGTTGCGGCGGATGATCCGCTTCAACTTGTCGATCTCGATGGCGAAGGCGATCTGGGCGTTCAGGCGGTCCTCTTCTGGTGCGATAGTCACGCGCGACACCCTAATGTGCGTTGATCACCCCGGTTGGTGAAATCCTGACCGGCACTCGGCTGAACAGTACGTGACAGAACGCCGTGGGCGCATGGGGAAGCCCCGGAGCCCCCGCGGTCTCCGGGGCTTTGCCCTGGGGTGGCGCGGTCCCCCAGGTCTAGTGGCCGGCCCGCGTCAGCGCGGCGTCCGCGCTCAGATCAGGCGGCTCCTCGAAGTCGGGCCGCAGCGAGACCCACGCGCGGCGGCCGTACAACCTGTCCAGGCCGGGGGAGACCGCACCCGGCGCCTCGTCGCGCCGGACGATCTCCACGACGACGAACTGCGAGCGAGTGCGGTGCCGGTAGACGGTCGTGCTCCTGGCCCAGCACGCCGCGGCGATCTCCTCGCTGTACGCCTCGAACTCCTCGGCGCAGATCCCTACCCTCATGAGGATCAGCGCCTTCTCGCCCCTCGACGTGGGCGTGATCCAGAGCACCAGCGGGATCCGGCCCGCTCTGGTGTGCATCGTCGTCTCCAGGCAGACCCGCTGCAGGCGGTGGCGGGAGATCACGCACCAGACGTGGGAGGCGATCCAGCTGCGTCCGGTCCTCGTGGCGGCCGGCACCGAGATGGCGCTGCTCAACAGGATGAACGGCATCCACCGGCCCTGCTGGGTGGCGTCGAGCAGCGTCAGCGTGAAGATCGCCAGCGCCGCGGCGAGCAGCAGCTCCGTACGGATCCGCCAGAGCCTGACGAGCGGGCCGCTCCGGCCGGCGGCGGGCAGGTCCTCGTAGCCGGGGTAGATCTGGTTGCGCGGGTTCCTCGGCACGTCAAGACACCTCCTCCGTCACGCGGTGCGGGAGGCGGAGCTGGTCGAAGCGCGGGTCGCGGTATCGGCGGGCGCCGAACCCCGTGCGCTCGACGGTCCAGCCCATCCGGTGGGCGAACTCGTCGGGTTCCATGCAGATATCCCGGTCGGCCCATGCGACGAGTTCCCGGATCCGGGACTTGATTCGGCTGAGTCCCTTGGTACCTTGTGAGTACATAGAAGACCCCTTTCGCGGCATTTTGAGGTGGCTTCTGTGCCGGTCCGGCGGCTGATGGCCGGCCTCGTCGCAGGGTGGCAGCCCATGTGCGGCGAGTCGGATGTCGGCCGCGGACCGGCTTCTCTCGTGCTCGAATGAGCAGACTCTCGCTGAGCGGTCAGGCGATGAGATGGTCCTTCCGGCAAGCGGCCTCCCTGGGGTGGATTCTGAGTTCCGGGACGGCGACGTTGCCGGCGAGGCGGCCCGACTGGGGGCGCGCGTTCGTGGTCGGAAGGCCCGATGCGTACGGCCGTGTGATCATGTGCGGCCTCCTCACCATCCGAGGTCCCTCCTGAGATCGATCGTCCCCCCAGGTCCGCGATGCTGCAATACTTTAGGCAAGGGAAGATTTAATTTTCTTCGCGACTTGCTTCTTGGCTTGCGGTGCAAGTTGCACAGGAAACATCAAGGGTCCGAGTGGGCCGGCACGGACCATGTCCATTTCGTCCCTATTCCGCCGCCTGAGGGAGCTCGCCTTGCTCCTACGCTCTCCCCGTGAAAGCCTTCTTGGCAAGGCCAGACGCGACTATCCGTGCAACTTGCAGTGTAAGATTGGGTGAACGGCCCCAAAAGCCGGGCTCCAAACGACCCCTTCCGGCTACACCTTCATTCCCGACAAGGAGAGTGGACGGTGCCATCGCAGCAGGGCAGTCCCACAGTACGCAGGCTCCGCCTCGGGCAGGAGCTGCGCCTCCTCCGGGAGCGAAGGAAGCTCACCGGCGCCAAGGCCGCCCGCGAGCTCGGCTGGTCGGCCAGCAAGGTCAGCCGCATCGAGGCGGCCAAGACCATGCCCGTCGCCGACGACGTCAAGGCGCTGGCCGAGCTCTACCGCATCGACGCGGAGAAACTTGACGAGCTCTTCGGCCTGTTGCGGGATGCGGAGCAGCGCGGGTGGTGGGAAGATTACGAAGACACTCTTCCTGAGGAATACACAAGATTCCTCGGGCTTGAGGCGGAGGCGACCTCACAACGATCGTGGGAACCACAGATCGTGCCCGGTCTCCTGCAAACCGAGGACTACGCGCGGGAAGTCATCCTGGCCTCCCGGGGCATCGCGCGCATCACGCACAGCGGTGTCCGCAGCCGTGTCGAGGCCCGCCTCGACCGGCAGCGTCGCGTTCTGCACCGGGCCCATCCCTGCGAGCTCACGGTCGTGCTGGATGAGTCGGCGCTGACGCGCCGCTTCGGGGAGCCTTCGGTGATGCGCGCGCAGATGGAGCATCTCCTGGAGATGTCCATGTTGCCGCACGTCAGCATCCATGTCCTCGCCCTGGACGCACTTCATCCGGTGAACACGAGCGCGTTCATCCACCTGAAGTTCCGGGACTTCGACGACGTGGTGTATCTCGAACAGATGTACGCCGCCAACTTCGTCGAAGACCTCGGCCGCGTCGCAGGCTATGAGGCGGCCTTCGGTCATCTCAGGTCGGAGGCGCTGGATGAGGACGAGTCGCGCGTGCTCATCCAGCGTAAGGCTATGCTGTGGCGGCGTTAGCCACCACTACCTCAAAAGGGGCAATGGAGCCCCTTTGTCTGTTTGGGGAGAGAATGCACATCCAACCTTTCGAGGCGGCTTGGCGGAAGAGCACCTTCTGCAACGGCGCAGACGCCTGCATTGAAGTCGCTCCCTTGGCCAACGGTGACGTCGCACTGCGCGACAGTAAAGAGCAGGACGGGCCCGTCCTGGTCTTCACTCCGGCGGAGTGGGAGGCTTTCACCGCGGGCGTCCGTGACGGTGAGTTCGACATGGCCACCCTAGGGGCCGGCGCATAAAGAACGGCCCTGGCAAGTTGCTGACACAACCTCTCAGGGCCGTTCGGACGAGGCCTGGAACACCTCGCCGCACTCCGGCTCACCTGCACACTTGAGCACTGAAGACTCGCCCATCATGACACACTGACCGCCCGGTTGATCACAGGGCACACGCCAGGTGCCCCCGATGTCCACACGACTCCGCCCGCCCGAGCAGTGGCACCCCCGCACTCATATCGAAAGCATTTTCCGAAGAGGTTCGCCAGGGCGAGATGAATGGCCGCCGACCGGCCTGCAATCGTGAAGAATTGTCACGTGAACGGCCCGCGCCCGAAAGGGACGCGGGCCGTTCGGGCGCGATGACCAGGAAATGCCAAGGCGCCGGACGGCCGTCAGATTCTCGATGTCTTGACGTGGTACTTCACCTAGTGACTTCTCGCCCGCGGCGTTGTGCCAGAGGAACGTGTGCGAGCCGAAGCCGTGCATGGTCCGCCGGCCGGCGTCTCGCGGCCGGTCATCCGGAAGGCGACCTGGTAGGCCGACTCGCGTGACAGTCGTGCACATCTGCAGGATCCCTTGCGTGACGAGTCATCCAAGGCCGGCCGGCGACCGGCGACGTGACGCGGTGTCCGGTTTGGTGTCAAACGGGAGGAGTGCACGGTAAACCGCCCCACATGGCATGCTCGATCCCTGGAAGACAGGATTCGAGTGGAAGTGGCGGTAGATGAGACTCCCCCATGCCCTCCCGTTGCTCGCTGTCGTCGTGTCCCTGGCCGCATGCTCCTCGCCGCAGCCGGAAAGGCAGCTGCAGAGCGGGCAGGTGGAGCATCAACGGGCGCCATCCACGCCCTCCGCCACACCCTCGGCGAAGCCGACGCCTCAGCGGCGGCCGTACACGATCGCCTTCGGCGGGGACGTGCACTTCGAGGGGATGTTGCGACCCCGGCTCTCCAACCCGCGCACGGCGCTGGGGCCGATCGCGAAGGTGCTGGGCAAGGCCGACTTAGCCATGGTCAACCTGGAGACGGCCATCACCACCGGGGGGACGCCGGCGCCGGGCAAGGAGTTCACGTTCAGGGCGCCGCCGAGCGCGCTGAGCGCCTTGAAGGCCTCCGGGGTCGACGTGGCGTCCATGGCCAACAACCACGGCATGGACTACATGGACGACGGACTGGCCGACACGTTGTCGGCGATCAAGCGCAGCAGGTTCCCCGTGGTCGGGATCGGGAAGGACGCGGCGCAGGCGTACCGGCCGTACCGCAGGACCGTTAACGGCAACCGGGTGGCGATCATCGGGGCCACGCAGGTCATGGACGCGGAGTTCATCCAGTCGTGGACGGCCGCGGCCGGCAAGGGCGGGCTGGCCTCGGCCAAGGACGAGGCGAGTCTGCTGAGGGCCGTTCGCAAGGCGCGCAAGAACTCCGACACGGTGATCGTCCACCTGCACTGGGGGACCGAGATGGAGAAGTGCCCGAACCCGGCGCAGCGTTCGCTCGCTCCCAAGCTGGTGAAGGCGGGCGCCGACGTGGTGGTCGGCGGGCACGCGCACATCCTGCTCGGATCCGGATATCTCAAGAACGCGTACGTCAATTACGGCATGGGCAACTTCGTCTTCTACAACTCCAACCCCGCGACCACGGGCAGGACCGGGGTGCTGACGCTGACGATCAACGGGCGGAAGGTGCTCAAGGACACCTGGACCCCGGCCACCATCCAGGGTGGCGTCCCGGTGCCGATGAAGGGGGCGTCGAAGACGCAGGCGGTCGCGGACTGGGAGGACCTGCGCTCCTGCACGGGCCTGTCGGCCCGCCCCGACAAGTGATCCACACGGCGGGAAGGGCGTTGTTATCCTGCTGGACGGTGCGTCCAATAGGAGGTCGCGATGCGGTGGGTGGACTCCGGTGACGTACGGCTGGCGCTGTTCGAGGAGGGCGACCCGGGCAGGCCGACGATCGTTCTCGTCCACGGCTACCCCGACACCCACCGCGTCTGGGACGAGGTGGCCACGCTCCTGCGCGACCGTTTCCACGTGGTGCGCTACGACGTGCGCGGGGCGGGCCGGTCCACGGCTCCGCCGGACCGCAGCGCCTACGACTTCGACCACCTGATCGCCGATCTCGGCGCCGTGCTCGACGCCGTGGGCAAGCCGAAAGTCCACCTCGCGGGGCACGACTGGGGTTCGCTGCAGGGGTGGGAGGCGATCGCACGGGAGGGCATCCGTGACCGGCTGGCCTCGTTCACCAGCCTGGGCGGGCCCGGGTTGCGGCAGACGCGGCACTTCACGCGGCACGGGCGGCGGCGTGACGTCGCGGCGCAGCGGCTGCGGGCGTGGTACATCGGGGCGTTCCATCTGCCCGTGCTTCCCGAACTGGCCTGGGGTTTCGTGATGCCGCGGGTCCTCACCCGCACGCTGCTGCGCGAGGGCGTCGCGCCGCGTCCGGGGCATCCGGCGCCCACCCTGGCCGAGGACGGGCGCAACGGGCTCTGGCTCTACCGGTGCAACATGGCCGCCACGCTCGGCGGGCCCGGCCCCGGCCCGCGCGTCACCGATGTGCCCGTGCAGGTCATCGAGGCCACGCGGGACCGGTTCGTGACGCCCGCGCTCACGGCCTCGTTCGGCCGGTGGGTGGACGGGCTGTGGCACCGCAGGCTCGCGGCCGGGCACTGGGCCCACCGCAGCCGGCCGGGCGCCGTCGCCGGGATGATCGCCGAGTTCGCCGAGCACGTCGAGGGCGCGCCGGCCGGCACGGCGTTGCGGCCGGCGCGGGTGGGGAGCGGGGGCAGGGCGTTCGGCGGGCGGCTGGTGGTGG
>NZ_JAAAHR010000163.1:0-22039 GCF_009908215.1 Nonomuraea sp. K271
GGGCGGAACGAGGGGCGGAGGCGGGCGGCGGCGAGGATCGCCCAGTACAGCGTGCAGACCAGCGGCACCGCCCATGGCAGCGCCCTCGTGTAAGCGTCCAGCAGGTCCGTACGCGCGGCCGCGGCGCCGCCGGCCACCACCTCGCGCACCTTCGGCCCGGGATCCACCGACCTGATGGAGGCGACGAGTTCCCCGGCGGCGCCGGACATGGGGTCGAGCGCGTGGTGGACGGACAGGCGGACCGCGCCGTGCTCCTGGGAGAGCCCGGCCACGGTGACCCCGGTGACGTGCGGCAGCCGTTCGAGACGGTCGGCGAAAGAGCGTACGTCGGAGGCGGCCACCCGCGTGACGGCGCTGATCGGCGTGTGTCCCTGCCCGAGCGGCCCGGGTCTGCGGGGCTTGCCGGCGAAGGAGCGCTCGACGAGGACGTGCACGTCGACCGCTTCGAGCGGGTTCCCAGGGAAGCCCCGCCCGACGATCTCGGCGACCCTGCGGCTCTCCGCTCCGGCGGGCAGCGCACGACGGCCCGCCCCGCCCAGCTCGACCTGTACGTACGGCACCGTCAGCGCCGCGAGCACGACGACCGTCGCGACGAGGTGCGGCAGGAACGGGCGTGGCCGCCACCGGAGCCCGAGGACGACGCGCAGCCCGGCCACACCCGGGCCGACCACGCCCAGCAGGGCGGCGGGCACGACCAGCGCGACGCCGGTGGCGAGGAGCGCCACGGCCGCCGCCACGGGTCCGAGCACACTCAGGGACGCCCCCGGGAACAGCAGCAACCCCAGCAGGGCCACGGCCAGCGCCGTCCCCGACAACGCCACGACGCCTCCGGCGCCGCCCAGGGCCCGTTCACGGGACGCCTCACCGCCGAACGCGCCGGTGACCCGCTCGCCTGGCGCCTCATCGTCGAGCGCGTCCGTGACCGCCCTGACCACGAACACCGAGTACCCGGCGGCCAGCCCGAACGCGAGCACCGCGGCGGCGTACAGCGTGGTGATGGAGACCTCAGCCACCTCGGTGAACAGCCGCAGCAGCCCGATCGTGCCGGCGACGGCGGCCAGTCCCGCGAGCACCGGCACCGCGGCGGCCACCAGGCTTCCCGACACCAGGACGAGCAGGGCGAGCAGCACGGGCGCCGCGACGGCCGCGGCGCGCGCCAGGTCGGCGGCGGCCTGCGCGTTGCGCTCGGCCAGCAGCGGCACCGGCCCGCCGACCCCGGCGTACAGGTTCTCGACGTCTCTGAGACGGTCGGCGACGGCCGCGTAGTGCTCCTGCTCGTCGCCGTCCCGGAGGGTGACCAGCGCGTACGTCGCGTGCCCGTCGCCCGACGCCATCGACGCCGACCCGGTCGTCCAGTACGTGGCCAGCCCGCTCACGTGCTCTGCCGGCAGCCGCCGCAGCGAGTCGTGCACCGCCTTCCTGTACCGGGGGTCGCGCACCTTGACCGACGGGTGCCGGTAGAGGACCACCACGTCGTGAGCGTCGTACCACTCCTCGCTCCAGCGCGCGGCGGTCGCCGAGCCGGACCGCGGGTCCTCGGCGCCGCCCGTCATCCGCCCGAACAGCTCCAGCCCAAGCGGCGCGGCGAGTACGGCCCCCACGAGAGCCGGCACCAGCAGCACCCGGGCGATCCCCGTGTACCGCATGGCCCCGACCCCCCTCGCCGACTTCAGGGACCTAGCAAATTACGGGACGGGCAGGCACGAGTCTTGCCCGCCACCGGCACATTCCGAAGGTCGCTCTTGTCACCGGCGTGACAAGAAATATTCGCGCGACAACAGCACAACGGCCCAGGAGAATGGTGGAGTTTGACCTTTGCTGGGGGGCCGCAGGTGCACAGTTACCTAGGCGATCTCGGGCTGCTCCGGGATCGCAGGTTCGCGTTGTTGTTGTCGGCGCGGACGATCTCCATGCTGGGCAGCGCGTTCGCGCCCGTGGCCCTGGCGTTCGGCGTGCTCAACCTGCCCGGCGCCACCGCCTCCACCCTGTCGGTCGTGTTGACCGCCGAGGCGCTGCCGATGGTCGTGTTCACCCTGGTCGGCGGCGTGATCGCGGACCGGCTGCCGCGGCATCGGGTGCTGATGGCCGCCGAGTTCCTGATGGCGGCCGGATTCTTCGCGCTGGCGGTGATGATGCTCACCGGCTGGACACCGCTGCCCGCGCTGAGCGCGGCGGCGGCCCTCAGCGGCGTGGCGACGGCGGTGGCGTTCCCCGCGCTGACCGGCATCATCCCCGAGGTGGTGCCCGAGGACCGTCTGCAGACCGGCAACGCGCTGCTCGGCCTCGGCATGAACGTCTCCCGCGTGGCGGGGGCCGTGCTGGGCGGCGGCACGGTGGTGCTGTTCGGCGGCGGCTGGGCGCTGGCGGTGAGCGGCGCGATGTTCGCGGTGGCGGGCGTGATGGTCGCGCTGCTGCGCATGAAACCTGGCGAGCGGCCGAGAGGTGAGCGCCATTCGGTGCTGACCGACCTGCGTGACGGGTGGCGGGAGTTCAGCTCGCGGCAGTGGATCTGGGTGGTGGTCGCGCAGTTCTCGCTGATGGTCATGGCCATCCAGGCCTCGCACGGGGTGCTGGGGCCGCTGCTGGCGAAGGAGAGCCTGGGCGGTCCCGCGGCGTGGTCGTCGTTCCTGGCGGGCGAGGCCGTGGGGACGATCGCCGGGGTGCTGGTGTCGCTGCGGCTGCGGCCGAAGCGGCCGATCCTGGTGGCCGTGCTGTTCTGCCTGCCGGGCGCGCTGCCGACCGCGCTGCTCGGGCTCGACGCCCCGCTCTGGAGCATCGTGGCGGGGGCGTTCGTGCTCGGCGTCTGCTTCGACGTGTTCGGCGTGTTGTGGATGACCACGATGCAGCGCGAGATCCCGGCCGAGTCGCTGTCGCGGGTCAGCTCGTACGACATGCTCGGCTCGCTGATGTTCGGGCCGATCGGCCTGCTGCTGGCGGGGCCGGCGGCGAGCGTGTTCGGCATCGAGGCGGCGTTGCTGGGGTGCGCGGGCATCGTCGTGCTGTCCACGCTGGCCTCGCTGCTCTCCCCCGGGGTGCGCAATCTGCGCGCCCCGGAGCCGAAGGCGCCGCTGGAGCCCGCCTCACCGTGACCGGAAATAGTGGTTGGCCCGCGGCTGGAACATCAGGGACATCGCGCCGACCACGGCCGCCAGGTGCAGGATCCGCGCGGCGACGCCGGCCACGCCCATGGCGTCCAGGCCGGCCACGGCCTCGCTGATCGAGCCGCCCGCCAGCAGCCACTGCACCGGCTCGATCAGCAGCGGGAAGTCTCCTCCGTGAGCCCTGCCGCGCTCATGCCCGCGATCCCCCGAATGCCGGGTGGTGCCAGCCCTACAGGACCTGTCCGCTGGTCCTCAGCCCGCGCGACGGGATCCGCTCGTGCAGCCCGAAACGCGGCTCGGGCGCGTGGTCGCCGTCGAGCACCCCCGCCACGTAGCCGGCCAGCGCGGGCCCGTGCTTGAAACCGTGCCCCGAGTCCCCTCCGAACAGCCACACGCCCGGCGACACCTCGTGGATGATCCACTCCGCGTCCGGGGTGAGCGCGTACTGGCACACTTGGCTGAACAGCACCGGCGCCCGCTCCAGCGAGGGGAACCTGCGCCGCAGGTAGGCGCGCGCCCGCTCGACGGCGACCGCGTCCACCTCCCGCGAGCCGTGCTCGGGCTCGTACGGCTCCCCTTCGACGTCGGAGGTGGCTTTCATCCCCACCCCGTCCACGTCGCCGTGCCCGTAGGCGGAGGCCCCGTGGTCCACCCAGGCGGGCATCTCGGGCACGGACCACGCGGACGGCGCCGCGAAGTGCAGCGTGTCCTGCTTCGTCACGGCGATCGGCACGTCGTCGAAGAGCGCGGGCAACCACGCGCCGCACGCCCACACCACCCGGTCGGCGTGCCGCACCTCACCGTCGATCTCGACGGCGCTCGCGTACGGCGCCGCGCCGCCCACAGCGCCGCCCGCCTTCTCTCCCGCCGTGTCTTCCGCCGTGTCTTCCGCCGTGTCTTCCGCCGTGTCTCCCGCCACGGGTAGTGCCCGCGCCCTGACCAGCCGGGCTCCAGAAGCCACCGCCAGGGCGGCGGTCACCTGGGTCGCCCGCCTGGCCCTGAGCACGCCGGCGTGCGGCTCCCAGAGCAGGAAGCGCAGGTCGTCGGTGCGCAGGCCGGGGAAGAACCGGCCGCCGTCGGACGGGTCCAGCACCTCACACGGTATGTCCAAATTTTTCAGGACCTGGGCGCTCTTGTGCTCCCACCCGTCCGGCGTCCTGGCGAACCACACCATGCCCGCCTCGTGGTACAGCTCCTCGCCGGCCCGCTCCTCCAGCCTGCGCCAGCCGTCCCTCGCCTGCCAGGCGAGCCGGGTATACCAGTCGTCGTCGCCGTGCGAGCAGCGCAAAAGCCGGGTCTCCCCGGCGCTGGACTGCCGGACGTGGCCCGGCCTGTGCTGCTCGACGAGCGTCACCTGCCAGCCGGTATCGGCCAGCCGCAGCGCGAGCGATGACCCCCATATGCCTGCTCCGACCACAATGACCGATTTCATGACACCAGGTGACCTCAAAAGGCAGGCGCCCGCAAGACTCAGCCGACGATGATCCGTACCACCACGCCGGCGCAGTTGCCCGCCACGCAGATCCGCACCGGGACCTCGGAGACGCCCCGAGCCGCGGGGACACCGCCCACGTGACCGTCGGGCCCGATGCTCACGCCCGCCGGTACCGCCGCCTGGTCGGTCACCGTGAACGTCGGGAGCACGCCGGCCGGGCCGCCCTCGACGCCGATCCCGCCGTCGAGCGGGACGCCCACCCGGCCGGGGAAGGTCAGCTCGCGCGGCTCCCACGGCACGTAGCCGAGCACCACGATGGTCAGCTCCCACTCCTGGCACGACCCGCCCGAGCAGATCCCGACGGGGGCGACGTACGTACCGGAGCGTCGCGGCGTGCCGTGCAGCAGGCCGCTCCCGTCCACGCGGAGCCCGGGAGCAAGGTCGGCGGGGCGGAAGGTGACGCCCTCGGCGGTGGGCAGCAGACGCCGGCGCACCTCGATGCCCTCGGTGACGTGGAAGGTGTCCTCGACCAGGCTTTCCCCCGCCGCACCCGCAGGGATCCCGCTCGACACGGTGGCCACGGGCTCGGCCGGCGGGTACGCTCCGAAGGCCGAGGCGCACATGATCAGTCCGGCGATCAGCAGCAGCCGCCTGTGCCGCATCCCCACCCCCATGCTCTTCCCCCGGCCTACGTACCCGCGCGGGTTCATGGGCTCACTCCGCGAGGGGCTCGATAATCGGTCGCATGGCCGCTGAATCCGCTCAGACCCTGGAACGCGGGCTGCGCCTGCTCCGCCTGCTCGCCGACGGCAAGGACGGCCGCACGCCGACCGAGCTGAGCACCGAGCTGTCGCTGAGCCGTCCCGTGGTCTACCGACTGCTGACGACGTTGATGAACGAGGGGTTCGTACGCAGGGACGCCGACGGACGGGTGCACCTGGGGTTCGGGGTGCTGGTGCTGGCCCAGGCCGTGCAGCCGCTGCTGCGGGCGACGGCGATGCCGACGCTGCGGCGGCTGGCCGAGCAGGTGGGCGCGACCGCGCACCTGACCGTGGCGGAGGGCGACGACGGGCTGGCCGTGGCGGTGGTGGAGCCGTCGTGGACCGACATGCACGTGGCCTACCGCGAGGGCTCACGCCATCCGCTGGCCAAAGGCGCGGCGGGGCGGGCGATCCTGGGGCTGCGCGAGGGCCGCGACGACTATTTCGTCACGGAGGGGCAGTTGCAGGAGGGTGCGCGGGGTGTCGCCGCGCCTGTCACCGGGCTGCCCTGGCTTGAGGCTTCGGTGGGGGTCGTGACGTTCGGGCCGCTGGAGGAGTCCACGGGGCCGCGGGTGGTGGCGGCGGCGGCCGAGCTGGCCGCGGCCCTGGGTTGACATCTCCAGACCGATAGCGGACGGTAGTCACGTATAGAGGACACTGCCGTCCGCTTAACGGACATTATGGAGGGGCAGATGCCGTACTACCGTGTCGTGGGGGAGGTGCCGCGCAAGCGGCACGTGCAGTTCAGGCGGCCGGACGGCGGTCTCTACGCGGAGGAGCTCATGGGCGAGGAGGGCTTCTCGTCCGACTCCTCCCTGCTCTACCACCGCCACCTGCCCACCGCGATCGTCAAGGCCGAGGCGGTCACCCCCACGGTCGGCGCACCTCTCGAGCCCAACCTGCCCCTCTCGCCCCGCCACTTCCGCACGCAGGAGCTGTCCAGCGCGGGCGACCTCGTCACGGGCCGCATGCTGCTGGCCGGCAACGGCGACGTCCGGCTGTCGTACGCCGTCAGCGACCGGCCCAGCGAGCTCTACCGCGACTCCATGGGCGACGAGTGCGTCTACGTCCAGCGCGGCACCGTGCGCTTCGAGTCGGCGTACGGCGTCATCGAGGCCGGCGAGGGCGACTACGTCGTCATCCCGACCGGCACCATCCACCGCTGGGTCCCCGACGGCCAGGTCAGCGTGCTGGCCATCGAGGCGGGCGGGCACATCAGGCCGCCCAAGCGCTACCTGTCGCAGCACGGGCAGTTCCTGGAGCACGCGCCCTACTGCGAGCGCGACCTGCGCGCCCCCGCCGAGCCGTTCGTCGTGGAGGGCGAGGAGGTGCCGGTGCTCGTACGCACGCGCGGCGGGCTGACCAGGCTGGTCTACCGCAACCACCCGTTCGACGTGGTCGGCTGGGACGGCTGCCTCTATCCGTTCGCGTTCAACATCAACGACTTCGAGCCGATCGTGAAGAAGACGCACGCGCCGCCGCCGGTGCACCAGACGTTCGAGGGGCCGGGGTTCGTGGTGTGCTCGTTCTGCCCGCGGCCGCTCGACTACCACCCCGAAGCCGTCCCTATCCCGTACAACCACCACAACGTCGACTCCGACGAGTTCATGTTCTACGCGGGCGGCGACTACTCCGCGCGCAAGGGGTCCGGCATCGACGTCGGCTCGGTCTCCCTGCATCCCGCCGGGTTCACGCACGGGCCCCAGCCCGGCGCCGTCGAGGCGGTGATCGAGGCGGTCGGGCGCGGCGTCACGACGACGAGCGAGATGGCCGTGATGGTCGACACGTTCCGCCCGCTGGACCTCGGTCCGGCCGCGCTGTCCTGCGAAGATCCCGCCTACGCCTGGACGTGGGCACGATGAGCATCTACACCGCACTGATCGACGACGCGGGCCTGTTCCCGCCGACGTCGCTGCACATGGACGAGGCCCTGTCCCGCCACCGGCGCGACCTGGAGAGCGGCAGCCCGGTCCTCACCCACCGGTTCCTCTGCCCGGCCAGCCGGCTCGACCGGCTGCGCGCCATGGAGTTCCGCCCGCGGCGGATCGGCCTCATCGCCGACACCGACGAACTGCCCGCCTTCGACGACCTGCCCGTGGACATCGTCGAGGTCCGCGGGCCCGCCGACACCCCGGTCGGCGTGGTGGCGGCCCGGCTGTCCCTGCCGCCGGGAGTGCGGCTGTTCGTCGAGGTCCCGCCGCGCAAGGTGACCTTCGAGCCGCCCGCCGGGGTGGGCCTGAAGGTACGCTGCGGCGGCGCGTCCCCCGAGGACTTCCCGGCGGCCGACCACCTCGCGGCGTTCATCAGGTCGTGCGTGGAGCGCGGCATCCCGTTCAAGGCCACGGCCGGGCTGCACCACGCCGTACGCCACTTCGACCCCTCGCTCGGCGTCGACCGGCACGGCTTCCTCAACCTGCTGGTGGCGGTCTGCGAGACCGTGGAGGGCCGCGACCCCGCGCCCGCGCTGCGCACCACCGACGTCGGCCAGCTCGTACGCCTGGCGGGCTCCGTCACCGGGGACACCGCGAAGCGCGCCCGCGAACTGCTGGTCAGCTACGGCTCGTGCAGCACCGGCACACCCGTCGAGGACCTGCGCGCACTCGGACTCCTGGAGGTGAACGCATGAGCTGGGGAATCGGCAACCTGCCCTACGGGGTCTTCTCCTGCCCGGGACAGGCGCCCAGGGTCGGCGTACGGTACGGCGACAAGGTGCTCGACCTGGCTCCGGCGCTGCACGACGAGGTGTTCGCCGCCCCCACGCTCAACCCGTTCATGGCGAGGGGCCGTACGGCCTGGCACGACACCAGGACGCTGATCCAGAACAAGCTGACCGGCGACGTCTCGGTGACGGAGGCGCACCTGATCCCGCTGGAGCAGGTGCGGCTGCACCTGCCGTTCGAGGTGGCCGACTACGTCGACTTCTACGCCTCGATCGACCACGCGAGCAACCTCGGCAAGATCCTGCGCCCCGGCGACGAGCCGCTGAAGCCCAACTGGCGGCACCTGCCGGTCGGCTACCACGGCAGGTCGGGCACCGTCGTCGTGTCGGGCACGCCGGTCAGGCGCCCGCACGGCCAGCTCGGCGCGGGCGCGTTCGGGCCGTCCAGGAAGCTCGACATCGAGGCGGAGCTGGGGTTCGTGGTGGGCGTGCCGACCGAGCTCGGCTCGCCCGCGGGGGCGTTCGAGGACCACGTGTTCGGAGTGACGCTGGTCAACGACTGGAGCGCGCGCGACATCCAGGCCTGGGAGTACGTGCCGCTCGGGCCGTTCCTGGGCAAGTCGTTCGCCACGTCGGTCTCGCCTTGGGTCACCCCGCTGGAGGCGCTGCCCAGGATCCCCGGCCGCGCCCAGGACCCCGAGCCCGCCGCCTACCTGCGCAGGCAGGGCGACTGGGGGCTGGACATCGCGCTGGAGATCGTGATCAACGGCGAGATCGTGTCGCGGCCGCCGTACGCGGCGATGTACTGGACGCCCGACCAGATGCTCGCGCACATGACGGTGAACGGCGCCTCGCTGCGCACCGGGGACCTGTTCGCCAGCGGCACAATCTCGGGGCCCGAACGCGGGGAGCAGGGCTCGCTCGTCGAGCTGACCTGGAACGGCACCGACCCGATCAAGCTGGCCAGCGGCGAGACGCGCACATTCCTTCAGGACGGCGACACCGTGACCATCCGCGCGACGGCCGGCGACCTGACGTTGGGGGAGGTTTCCGGAACCGTCCGATAAGTCACTCCGCGTGCTTGCATGCTGACACACCGCTACTCTAGGGATCCCCCTCCATCCCTCGGAAAGCAGGAGTGACATGCGGCGTGCCGTGGTGATCGTTGTCGCCTTCCTCCTGGTCTGCGGCTGCGCGTCGTTCCCGGCCGAGACCTCGCCCGCCGCCCCCGTCGTGCGCGTGTGGCCGCCCTTCGACGCCAAGCGCGCCCGCACCGACCGCGGCCTGGTGATCAAGGCGCAGGGGGGCACGCTCGCCCAGGTCACGGTCCGCGAACGCGGCGAGCCCGTGCCGGGCGCGCTCGACCGGTCGCGCTCGGTGTGGCGCTCCGACTGGGCGCTCAAGCCCGCGGCCGAATACACGGTGAGCGCCACAGCCACGGTCGCCGGCGGTCCCGCGACGGTGACGCTCGGCCGCATCCGCACCCGTGCGGCCCGGCGCACGTTCCAGGTGGCCGCCACCGCCCCGCTGCCCGGCGAGACGGTCGGCACCGGCATGCCGATCATCATCGACTTCGACACGCCCGTCGAGGACCGGGCGGCCGTCGAACGCGCCCTCGAGGTCACGGCCGAGCATCCGGCCGAAGGCGCGTGGCGGTGGACCAGCGACACGCGGGTGGTCTACCGGCCCAGGGAGTTTTGGGCGCCCCGCCAGCAGGTCACCGTCACGGCGCACCTGGCGGGTGTGCGCGCCGCGAGCGGCCTCGTCGGAGCCGTCGACTCGACGTTCGTCTTCACCGTGGGCCGCTCCCAGACCAGCACGATCGACGCCAGAACCCACCAGATGGTCGTGCGCCGCGACGACCGGATCGTGCAGCGCATGGCCATCAGCGCGGGCATGGCCACCACCCCCGAATACACCACGACCAGCGGCATCCACCTGACCATGGACAAAGGCCATCCGGTCCGCATGGTCTCACCGGGCCGCAGCGAGGGCGACCCCGGCTTTTACGACATGATGATCGAGCATGCCGTACGCATTTCCGACAGCGGCGAATACGTGCACGCCAAGGACAACCTCTGGGCCCAGGGCCGGCAAAACGTCAGTCACGGTTGCATCAATTCCCGGCCGGACCAAGCCGAGTGGTTCTACACCACCACGCTGCGCGGCGATCCTGTCGTCATCACCGGCACCGACCGCACCCTCGAATGGGACAACGGGTGGGGTTTCTGGCAACTTCCGTGGGAGAAATGGCGGCAGGGAAGCGCCCGTCCCAAAAAACGCGCGGCAGACACATGGGTGCCGTAAGGGTGAATCCAGGACTACCTTAGAGCAAGGGGAACAACCCGCCGGTGCAGGCCCGTTGTCCTAGTAGGAGGGCCGGACATGGATGAATGGATCATCTGGGTAATCCTCGCTGTCGTCCTCGGCGTGGCCGAAATATTCACCCTGACGGCCTCGCTCGGGCTTCTGGGTGCGGCCGCTCTCCTCACCGCCGCCACCGCGGCGCTGGGCTTGCCCGTTCCCCTGCAGTTAATGTTCTTCGCCGCCTCGTCCGCCGCCGGTCTGCTGGTGCTTCGGCCCATCGCGATGCGCCACATGAAGCAGCCGCCGCTGCCACGGTTCGGGGTGGAAGCACTCGTCGGCAAGCCCGCCTACGTGATCTCGGAGGTGACGGGCCACGACGGCCGCGTGCGCATCGGGGGTGAGGAGTGGTCAGCGCGCGCGTACGACGAAAGTCTGGTGATCCCCACGGGGGCGACCGTCGACATCATAGAGATCGAAGGGGCGACAGCCCTCGTCTATCCCCGGGAGTGACTTATGGATCCGCTCTTGCTGGTCGGAATCTTCCTCATACTTTTCGCGGTGTTCACCGTACTCAAAGCAGTGCGGATCATCCCGCAGGCGCGGGCGCGCAACGTGGAGCGGCTCGGCCGCTACCACCGCACGCTCAAGCCCGGACTCAACTTCGTCATCCCCTACATCGACCGCGTCTACCCCATGATCGACCTACGTGAGCAGGTCGTCTCCTTCCGTCCCCAGCCCGTCATCACCGAGGACAACCTGGTCGTCGAGATCGACACCGTGCTCTACTTCCAGGTCACCGACCCGCGCGCGGCGGCGTACGAGATCGCCAACTACATCCAGGCCGTCGAGCAGCTCACCGTGACGACGCTGCGTAACGTCGTCGGCTCCATGGACCTGGAGAAGACCCTGACCTCCCGCGACACCATCAACAGCCAGTTGCGCGGCGTGCTCGACGAGGCCACCGGCAAGTGGGGGCTGCGCGTCAACCGGGTCGAGATCAAGGCCATCGACCCGCCGAAGACCATCAAGGACGCGATGGAGAAGCAGATGCGGGCCGAGCGCGACAAGCGTGCCGCCATCCTCAACGCCGAAGGTCAGCGGCAGTCGCAGATCCTCACCGCCGAAGGTGAGAAGCAGAGCCGCGTCCTGCGCGCCGAGGGCCAGCGGGCGGCCGCCATCCTGGAGGCCGAGGGTCAGTCACGGGCCATCGACCAGGTCTTCCAGGCCGTCCACCGCAACGACCCCGACCCCAAGCTGCTCGCCTACCAGTACCTCCAGGTGCTGCCGCAGCTCGCGCAGGGCGACGGCAACACGTTCTGGGTGATTCCGAGCGAGGTCACCTCGGCGCTGCAGGGAGTGTCGAGGGCATTCACGGAGGCGCTGCCGCAGTCGGCGGCCACCCGCGAGGACATGCCGGAGAGCTCGGCCGCCGAGGAGGAGGCCGCCAAGGCCGCGGAGGCGGCGGCCGAGGCCGTGGCCGACGCGCAGGAGGCCGAGAGCCCGAAGGGGCCGCGCCAGCTCACCAAGGGCGCCCAGGAGCCTGCCGCGTTCCCCGACCTGGACAGGAAGCCCACCGAGGCCGAGCGCTGAGCCTCACAGAGCGTTTCCGGGGCGGCCGGCAGGTCGGTTGAGGAGCAGGAGGCCGGCCGCCCCGGCTCAGGAGGCGATCTCGAAGATGGCGGCCACCTGGGTCTCCCGATGAGCGTCACGGGCCCGGCAGGCCAGCTTGACCGCCGCGTCGGCGATGACGATGTCGCGGTTGACCGGGGCGATGTCGTCACCCATCTTGGTGCGCAGCCACTCCGAGATCTCGGCCCAGGAATAGAGGCTGATGTTGTCGGCCTCCATCAGCGGCTCCGGGAAACCACCGGGGCCGCGCCGGCCCGTGGCGAGCTGCCGGAGGCTCGCCTGGGTGCGGCCCCCGTGCCGGCGCGCCGCATCCCCCAACGTCACCCCGTCGTCGTGGCCGACCCCGGTGGCCCAGAGACCCGGAACCGTCCTGATCTGGCTGAGCACGGAGGCAACGGCGTCGAGCAGAGTCTCGGCTTCCCGGTCGCACATGAGGTAGGGCGTGGACCCTCCGACGAGCGCGCAGTCGTCCAGGCCCGCCTCGAAGAGCCGGTTGAACTCGTCGGTGTCCGGCTCGCGGTTGAGCATGACCCGGAAGTCCCAGACAGTCATGACGTCTCCTCTTTGTCTATTTCGCCACATGCGCAGTGAGTGATGGCCCACTTGCGAATCTGCTTCGCGTGAGTGCCGGGGTTGCGGGGCGTGCAGGTGACCGAAAAGGGGTTCTGTCCACAGATGCAGATGATCCACCCCCAGCGATGCCCGTTGTGATCCTCCACGACCGAGAAGGCGGCGCTGAGCTGACGGAGCGCTTTGATCGCCGCATTGATCTCGTTGTGCTGATGTCTTCCTCTACCGACCATGTACTAACCTTGCAACAGTGTTGCACGGTTAGTACGGCGAATCCAACCCCGGCGTTCCAGCCAACGCGTGACGGCGCCCGCCACACGAAGCATTCGTGTGGCGGGCGCCGGAGTCCTCGCAGATCAGTGCGACAGGGGCGCGTCCGTCGTGTCCACGAGTTCGCACTCGGCGATGGGGTTCTGGCCCACGCGGGCCCAGATCCCCGCGATGACCCCGCCGTTGTTCTCGGAGACGCTGAACTCCAGCACCCCCGTCTGTCCCTCACCGATCACGCGCGGATCGATGGTGAACCGCCCAGGCTCGGGCGACGGGAACACCGCGAGCCGTCCTTCCTCCGTGCCCAGGAAGTGGCTGCTGCGGGGTTGCGGGCTGCACTTCTTGCCCATGGGGATGTAGTTCACCACTACCTCGGCCCCCGCGGCCCGCAGGTCCTCCTGGAGCTGCTCGGGATTCTTGACCTCGTTGAGGGTGATGTCGATGAGGCCGTCGGGGCGCTTCTCCACCGCGTACGCGGGCGTTCCACCGAAAAGCAGCGGCACGGACACCGCGGCGGCGAGCGCGAGGCCCAGAGCGGGCGCCAGTACGGCGAGGCGCGGGACCCGCCGCTTCGCGGGCCGCTTGTCGATCTCGGTCATGACGAACTCCTTGAGCAGTCGGTGACGGCCCTCGGGAAGTTCACGTTCGGTCGGCCAGTTCATCGGGTCTCCCACGTCGGACGAGGGCCATGGTCACCTACTACCTGTCGGTCCCGCGGCGGCGGTTCCCCCGCGGCGGCGAGTTTCCCGCGCGCCCGTGACAGCCTCGACTTCACCGTGCCGACCGGGACGCCCAGCGCCTCGGCCGCCTGGGCGTGGTCGAGGCCCGCCCAGACGCACAACGCGAACACGTCCTGCTCCTGGCGGCGCAGCCGGCCGTATGCCGCACGCACCGCGGCCAGCCTTTCCGTGTCCTCGATCCGGCCCACCACCTCGTCGGCGAAGTCGGGCACCGACTCGCCCCTGGGCAGCCTGGCCAGCGCGTCGTCGTGCCTGCGGGCGGCCCTGCGCATGTTGCGGGTCACGTTGGTGGCGATGCCGAGGAGCCACGGCCGCAGGGAGCCGCCGTCGGGGTCGATGCGGCCGCGTAACCGCCAGGCTTCGAGGAACGTCAGCGCCGTCACGTCCTCGGCCGTGGACCAGTTGGCGGTCAGGCGGAAGGCATGGTTGTACACGGCCTTGGAGCACTCGTCGAAGAGCTCACCGAAAGCCGCCCTCTCTCCATCCCGGATCCGGGTGCGTATATCCACATATATCTACTGTCCGCCCGCAGACCCAGGTTCCACCTGCCCACGGTCGAAGTACGCGGCCAACCCGGGGTCGAGATCCGGCACGTCGTACGGCATGCCGCCGTTGCGCAGCGACATCGTCGCCATGTAACCGGCCGCCACGCTCATCCGCGCCGCCACCGGCGAGGTGTCCGTCACGCCGCCCTCCCCGACGAACCTGAGGAACTCCGTCACGATCTCGGGGTCCGCGCCGCCGTGCGAGCCGTGAGCGGCGGGCACCCTGTACGTGATGTCGGCGTCGTCCCGGTAGCCTGTGGGCCCCGTGTTCCACACCTTGACCGTGTCGCCAGGGCCGTCGCCGAAGTTCTCCAGGCGGCCCTCGGTGCCGATGACCGTGTAGTTGCGAACGTAGTCGGGCGTGAAGTGGCACTGCTGGTAGGCGGCGATGACGCCGTTGTCGAGGCGCATGTTCATCACGGAGACGTCCTCGACGTCCACGACGTGGTGCAGGTCACGATGCCCGGACGGTGGCCAGGTGTAGTCCTGGAGCCAGCCGTCCGGCCGTGGCGTGCCGGGATCGCGGCGCGGCAGATCGCCGTAGAGCATCAGGTCGCCGAACGCGTTGACCCTGGTGGTGTAGCCGCCCGCCAGCCAGTGGATCACGTCGAGGTCGTGCGCCGCCTTCTGCAGCAGCAGCCCGGTGGTCCTGGCGCGGTCGGCGTGCCAGTCCTTGAAGTAGTAGTCGCCGCCGTAGGAGACGAAGTGGCGCACCCAGACGGTCTTCGGCTCGCCGATGACGCCCTTGCGGATGATGTCGCGCATCAGGCGGATTACGCCCATGTGGCGCATGTTGTGGCCGACGTACAGGCGGGTGCCGGTGCGCCTGGCGGCGCGCAGGATGCGGTCGGCGCTCTCCACGGTGATGGCCAGCGGCTTTTCGAGGTAGACGGCCTTGCCCGCCTCCAGGCAGTCGATGGCGATCCGCTCGTG
The DNA here is from genome assembly GCF_009908215.1 of Nonomuraea sp. K271. Taxonomy (NCBI): domain Bacteria; kingdom Bacillati; phylum Actinomycetota; class Actinomycetes; order Streptosporangiales; family Streptosporangiaceae; genus Nonomuraea; species Nonomuraea sp. K271. The sequence goes on from NZ_JAAAHR010000163.1 coordinate 14,951, forward strand.
GGTGTCGTCGGGGGTCATCACGACGACGGCGTCGAGGTCGTCCCTGCCGAGCAGCTCGCGGTGGTGCTCGGTCAGCAGGTCCGCCTCGAAGCGGCCGGCCTGTCTCTTGAGCACCGCCGGGTCGGAGTCGCACAACGCGGCCACCACCGAGCCCTCGCCGGGGCGGTGCGCCGCCAGGGCGAGGCTCGTGCGCAGGCCGAGCCCGATGACGCCGATACGCAGGTCGTTCACGAAGGTTCCCTTTCGAAGGCGTCGAAATAGTACAGGGCGTCGGCTGCCGGGCGGCGGCGTGAAGCTGTGCTGTGGGGGCACTTAAGAAACCTTCGATGGACACGCTCGGAGGGAAACGGGCACAGTGCGTTACTGATGGTCCGACGTTGGGGGACGCGAATGAAGGCGCTGGTCAAGGAGCGGGACGAACCCGGCCTCGCGCTGATGGACGTGCCGGAGCCGGAGGTGGGGCCCGGCGAGGTGAAGATCCGGGTGCTGCGGACCGGCATCTGCGGCACCGACCTGCATATCCGGAAATATGATGATTGGGCGCGGCATATTCTGAAGCCTCCGCTGATCGTGGGTCATGAGTTCTCCGGTCACGTGGTCGAGGTGGCGCCCGACGTCGAGGACATCTCCCCCGGCGACCTCGTCAGCGGCGAAGGACACCTCGTCTGCGGCAAGTGCCGCAACTGCATGGCCGGCCGCAGGCACCTGTGCCGCAACACGATCGGGCTGGGCGTCCACAGGGACGGCGCGTTCGCCGAGTACGTCACCCTGCCCGCCTCCAACGTCTGGGTGCACCGCGTCCCCATCCACCCCGACGTGGCCGCCATCTTCGACCCGTTCGGCAACGCCGTACACACCGCGCTCTCCTTCCCCCTGGTCGGCGAGGACGTGCTGATCACCGGCGCGGGCCCGATCGGGCTCATGGCGGCGGCCGTCGCCACGCACGTCGGCGCGCGCCACGTGGTGATCACCGACGTCAGCGAGGAGCGGCTCGACCTGGCCCGCAAGCTCGGCGTCTCGCTCGCGCTCAACGTCTCCACGTCCCCGATCACCGAGGGCATGCACCGGCTCCACCTGCGCGAGGGCTTCGACGTGGGGCTGGAGATGTCCGGCAACCCGGCGGCGCTGCGCGACATGATCGCCAACATGACCCACGGCGGGAGGATCGCCATGCTGGGGTTGCCCGCCGAGGAGTTCGCCGTCGACTGGGCCACCGTCGTGACCTCCATGATCACGATCAAGGGGGTCTACGGCCGCGAGATGTACGAGACCTGGTACAACATGTCCGTGCTGATGGAGAAGGGCCTCGACCTCTCCCCCGTGATCACCGACCGCTTCCCCTACCACGACTTCGACGCCGCCTTCGACACGGCCGCCAGCGGCCGTACCGGCAAGGTCATCCTCGACTGGAGCGCCACGCCCGCCGAAGCGGCCACGACCACCGACAGGAGCGCCTGATGTTCACGAACGTGCGCGAGCAACTGCGTACGACGCTCGACGAGATCACCGAGGCCGGGCTGTCGAAGCCCGAGCGCGTGATCAGCACCCCGCAGAGCTCCCAGGTGAGCGTGGCCGGCCGCGAGGTGCTGAACTTCTGCGCCAACAACTACCTGGGCCTCGCCGACCACCCCGCGGTGGTCGAGGCCGCCAAGGACGCGCTCGACCGGTGGGGCTTCGGCATGGCGTCCGTACGCTTCATCTGCGGCACGCAGGAAGTGCACAAAGAGCTCGAATCCCGCCTGTCCGACTTCCTCGGCATGGAGGACACCGTCCTCTACAGCTCCTGCTTCGACGCGAACGGCGGCGTCTTCGAGACGCTGCTCGACGGCCAGGACGCGGTGATCTCCGACGCGCTCAACCACGCCAGCATCATCGACGGCATCCGGCTTTCCAAGGCCAAGCGCCACCGGTACGCCAACCGCGACATGGCCGAGCTGGAGGCCAGGTTGAAGGAGGCGTCGGAGGCGCGGCGGCGGTTGATCGTGACCGACGGCGTGTTCTCCATGGACGGATATCTCGCGCCGTTGCGTGAGATCTGCGACCTGGCCGACCGGTACGACGCCATGGTGATGGTCGACGACTCGCACGCCGTCGGCTTCGTCGGGCCCACCGGGCGCGGCACCCCCGAGCTGCACGGCGTCACCGACCGGATCGACATCATCACCGGCACGCTGGGCAAGGCGCTCGGCGGGGCCAGCGGCGGCTACGTCTCGGCCCGCAAGGAGATCTGCGAGCTGCTGCGCCAGCGCTCGCGCCCCTACCTGTTCTCCAACTCGCTCGCACCCGTCATCGCCTCCGCCTCTCTGCGCATCCTCGACCTGCTGGAGACCACCAGCGACGCCCGCGAGCGGCTGCGCGCCAACACCGCCCGGTTCCGCAGCGGCATGACCAGGGCCGGGTTCGACATCCTGCCCGGCGACCACCCGATCGTCCCCGTGATGATCGGCGACGCCGCCGAGGCGGGCGCCATGGCCGAGCGCCTGCTCGGCCTCGGCATCTACGTGATCGGCTTCTCCTACCCCGTCGTACCGCACGGCCAGGCCAGAATCCGCGTCCAGCTGTCGGCCGCGCACTCGGAGGCGGACGTCGACCGCGCGATCGAGGCCTTCACCCAGGCCCGGACCTGACGTTTCGGGGGATCGTTGCAACGATCCCCCGAAGACGCCCCTCCCGCGAGAGGGTTCTTGCAGAAGGCTTCTCGCCGGATCAACAGATGCGGCTCGGCAGCACCCGTCATCCAGCGATCACAGGACGAGGCCCAAGCGGCACTCCATCGACTGACCGCGGAACCCGTGGGCGTGTCGGAGCCCACCCGCGCCACCATGCAGCGTCACTATCCCGCATATCGGCTTCGAGCATCGGTGGTCGCCAGCCTGGGAAACGCCCTCGCCTATGGCGAAGTCAACAACCGCACCATCCAACGGCTGTTCGACGTGGACGTCTACCAGGCCCGGGACATCATACGAGACCTGGTCGTGAGGGGCTGCTGACCCGGACCTCCGAACAGACGCGCGGGACGGCTGTCCGGTACGGGCCTGGACCGAAATTCCCCAAGACGAAGAGCAGGCGCCCAAGAGCTCGTCGACCGGCGGCCGATTGAGACAGGCCGTACGCCGGCGGCTTGTCCAACGGTCGGCGGCTCCGCGCGTGACAGGGCCGGTCGGGTCAGTATTCTCGCTGCGTGATAGACACGCGGCGGCTGCGTACGTTGCGCGCGGTGGCCGACCACGGCACGGTCACCGCCGCGGCGGCGGCGCTGCACCTCACGCCCTCGGCCGTGTCGCAGCAGCTCGCCGCCCTGGAGCACGAGGTGGGCCACCGCCTGCTCACGCGCGACGGGCGCGGCGTGCACCTGACCGCCGTCGGCAGGATCATGCTGGCCCACGCCAACGAGGTCCTCGCCCAGCTCGAACGTGCCGAGGCGGAGGTGGCGGCGTACACCACGGGCGAGGCGGGCGAGGTCACCGTGGCGTGCTTCGCCACCGCGATCAGCGCCGTGCTCGCCCCCGCGACAACGGCCCTGCGCGTCTCCGCACCGGGCCTGCGCGTACGCGTACGAGACGCCGAGGGTGACCAGAGCCTGGCCATGCTGCTCGACGGGGAGGTGGACCTGGCGATCGCGGTGGAATACCGGGACGCGCCCGACGCCTCCGACCGCCGGCTGTCGCGCCTGCCGCTGTACGCCGAGCCGTTCGACCTGGTCCTTCCCCGCGACCATCCGCTGGCGGGCTCGGCCACGCTGGAGTCGCTGGCCTCCGAGACGTGGATCGGCCCCTATCCGGGCAACCCGGTGCACGACGTGATCGCGTTCGCCTGCCGGCAGGCGGGCTTCACACCGGACCTCGCCCACTGCTCCGACGACTTCCGCGCCGTCGTCGCCCTGGTGGGCGCGGGCGCGGGAGTGGCGCTCGTGCCGCGGCTGGCGCTGCGCGACATGGCGCTGCCCGGGGTGGTCGTCCGCCACACGCCTGGGCCGGAGCGCCGCGTCTTCGCCGCCGTACGCCGTGGCGCCGACTCGCACCCCCTCCTGCGCCCGCTCCTGGCGGAGCTCCGTACGATTTCCGGCTCGCTCGACAAGCGCGACAGCACCGGACGTTAGTACGCGAGTCCGCGACCGTCGCACCCGTCGTTCGGTTACGGACGTGCCCTTGCCGAAGCCGGCACGTGGTCGGCCATCGGGTGTTCGCCGGACGAGATCTCCGCCTGGCCGTCGGCTCGCCCTTGGGCGAAGGTGACCATGGTGGCGAGCAGCGCCAGGACGGCCGCGGGAAGGCCGAGCAGGGTGATCGGAAGCCAGCTCTGGGACAGACCACCGAGTACGCCTCCTGTCGCGACGCCGACGTAGATCGCGGAGGAGTTGAGACCGAAGAGCAAGGGTGCCGAGGCCGGCGCGATCATCACCAGCCGGTGTTGTTGCACCACCGAGGCCATTCCGTCGGTGGCTCCCCAGATGGCCGCCCAGACGGTGGCGACGATCAGGTGGCCGACCGTGAGCGGGCTGATCGCGAGCAGCACGGTGCCGCTCACGAGTGCGGCGAGCGCGACTCCGAGCACTGGAAGCTTGTCCACCAGGTAGCCGGAGAGGACGTTGCCGGCCAGGACTCCGACACCCCACGCGAACAGGATCATGGTGAGCGCCTGGGGGAACGATCGTGTCGTGGCTTCGGCGGTCATCGAGCCGATGTAGGTGTAGACGGCGTAGTGGCCGGCCATCACCAGCAGCGTCGCCCCCAAGATGGTCAGCACCCTGGTCTGGCGCAGCGGAGCCAGACGTGCGGTCAGGCTCATCACGGGCAAGCTCATTCTGGGCAACGACACCGAGATGCCGGCGGCGGCAACGACGCCCAGGCCGGCTACGGCCCACAGCGTGAGGCGCCAGTCGACGTTGCCGATCAAGGTGCCCAGTGGCATGCCCAGCGCGGTGGACAGGGTCAATCCGCCGATGACCAGCGCCATCGCCCGGCCCCGGCGTTCCTCGGGCGTGATCGCCACAGCCGCGCTCGATGCGGAGGCCGTGATCGTGGCGGCCCCGAGGGCGGTGAGAATCCGAGCCGACAGCGCGATCGGGTAGTTCGGGCTGAGCGCGGTCGCGACATTGCCGAGGACGAACACGACCAGCGCCAGTTGCAGCGCCTTGCGGCGATCCAGCGGGCTCGACAGCCAGCTCAACGCCGGCGCTGCGACCGCGAGCGTCAGCGCGAACACCGTCACCAACTGCCCGGCAGCGGGGATGCCCACGTCAAGGTCGGCGGCGATGGCCGGCAGGAGACCGGCCATGACGAAGGCGTCCGTACCGACGGCGAAGGTGGCCAGCGCCAGCGGAAGGAGCGGCCTCAAGAGGGAGCGGGGCCCCGGCTCGCCGGAATTCGTGCGGTTCAAGCGTGGCCTCCTGCCTGTTGGGACAGGCTGAACTCCACGCCCTGATCATCGGTGCAATGAGCGTACGCACCGGACGGGATCGTCACGGGATCCTCTGCCGTACCGCCGAGTTCGCGCACCCGCGCGACAGCGGCTTCGATGTCATCGACGGCGAAGAAGATCCGCGGGTGCCGCGACGCATCATCGTGCGGTGCGCCGCCCATCGGCTCGGGCCCCTGGATCATCGAGTAGCCCGGGAAGTTGCCCTCGTAGAACGTCCAGCCGAACAGCGTGCCCCAGAACCGCCGGGTCGCCGCGATGTCGCTGCTCGGCACCTCGAAGTACGTGACGTTTCCGCCCATAACTCTGCCTCCATGTCAGTGTGCTGACATAGACCGTATGTCATAATGCTGACATGGAGCAAGAGGCAGTCGGTGATCTGGAGCTGTCTGTGGGCTACGTCCTCAAACAGGTGCATGCCTCGATGCGCACCGCGATGGACGAAGCCCTGCGGCCACTCGACCTGACCGTTCCCCAATACGCGTGCCTCGAGCTGCTCGGGCAGGACCCCGGGCTGTCCAACTCGGAACTCGCCCGGCGCGCCTTCGTCACGCGCCAGTCGATGAACCTCGTTCTCCGCCGGCTGCAGGAGCGCGGCCTGCTCACCCGGCCTGATCAGGCGCCCCATGGGCGAGTGCTGCCGACCGTACTCACCACGGACGGCCAGACGGTGCTGCGCAAGGCCAGCGTGGCCGTCCGCGCCGTCGAGAAGCGGCTGTTCTCACCCTTGTCCCGGGAGCAGCAGCTCCGGCTACGCGAGGACCTCGCCGCATGCGTGACCTCCTCCCCCACGAGCTAGCCCTCTGCGGGCGCCTGCCCTGAACAGACGACGGTCAGGTACGTGACGGCGATGCTCGGGTAGCCGGGCAGCGGTCAGGACCGGGCCAGTTCGAGCGCCTCGGTAAAGCGGGCGTACCGGTCCAGTTCGGCCTCCACCGGGTTCAGCACGAGGTCCTTGCCGACCCGGCCGATGGCCGCGCGCAGGGCCCGGGACGTACGCCGGGCTCTGCGCCGGCCGCCCGCCCACGCCGCCAGCCGGGCCAGCAGCGCGATCAGCACACCCGCGAACACGCCTCCCACCAGCAGCACCGTCGGCCACGGCACCACGCCGGCGGTCGGGAGCGGCGGCTGCGGCAGGCGCAGGTAGTCCATCGCGAACAACACGCCCAGCCACAACGCGCCGGCCACCATGGTCGCGAACACCAGCCACTGCAGCCCGTTCACCGCCCGCCACCACCGAGGCCGCCTGGTCGCGCCGGCGGACGTCCTGGCGACCGCCCGATCCACCGCGTCCGCCAGTTCCTGGGAGCGCGAGCGTGCCGCGTGCCGCACCGCCGCCGCCCACGGGCCGGGCAGCCCGGACGCGGCCGCCTCGCCGACGTCCCTGATCGCCGTCTCGACCTGAGCCCGCTGTACGGCCGACGCCGCCGGCACCGAGGTACGGCCCACGAGCTCCCGGCCCGGCCCTTCGAGCTGCCCGTCCTTCGGCGCCATGCCGCCGACGTGCAGCCTTCTCAGGGGATCGGGCCGGAACCTCCTGAGCCACCTGGTCACCGGCCACCCGGTGGCGACGATCGCCCGGTGCCGGTGCCCCTTGGCCACGGCCTCGACGACCAGCGGCACCCCGGCCGCCTGGGACAGCGCCCCGGTGAGCGCCCTGCCCAGCCCTCC
>NZ_JAAAHR010000164.1:0-22005 GCF_009908215.1 Nonomuraea sp. K271
CCGCTGCCACGACCCTCGCCGCCGGGGCGCGGGTCGGGACAGCGGTCGCCGTCTCGGCCGCAGAGGCGGCCGTCCCCGTACGGTTGCGCATCCCCGCCATCAAGCTGTCCACCCGGGTAGGCCCGCTACGGCTCGACGCCAGCGGCCGCCTGGTCGCTCCCGAACGCTTCGACGAAGTGGGCTGGAACAAGGCCGGGCCGGAGCCGGGCGAGCGGGGTGTGGCCGTGATCGCCGGTCACGTGGACTCCACCACCGGGCCCGCCGTGTTCTATCGCCTGCGCCGGCTGAGCGACGGTGACCGGGTGCACGTGGACCGGGCCGACGGCAGCACGGTCACGTTCGTGGTCGGCCGTGTGACCCGGTACCCCAAGAGCCGCGTACCCGACAAGGAGGTCTATCACGGCGGCCGGGGCGCCGAGCTCCGCCTGATCACGTGCGGCGGTACCTTCGACCGCGCCCGCCGCAGCTACCGCGACAACGTGGTCGTGTTCGCGCGCCGGTCAGCGTGACGCCGTGACGGTGTGCGCCCGCTGACGTCGTGGCGGCCGGTGTGCCGCCGGGAACGGCTTCCCGGCGGCACACCGGTGCGTGGCCCGGCCGGGGCTACGGGCCGGTTGCCCCGGACTGTGGGGCCCGGCATTCGCCTTCGTGTACGGCTGAGGTCGGAACCCGTTAACCCGCGGGCCGTAGCGTGCCGCGCATGGCGGAGCGTTATCCCACGTCGGTGCCGTACCGGCAGGCGAGCGGCGGCTACCACACGTTCAGGATCCCGGCGGTCGTGGTGACCGGGGCGGGCACGGTCCTGGCGTTCGCGGAGGGGCGGCGGGGCTCGGCCGGCGACTCGGGCCACATCGACCTGGTGCTCAGGCGGTCCGCGGACGGCGGCAGGACGTGGGGCGAGCTGGAGGTGGTCGCCACGGAGCCGCGGCGCGGCACCGCGGGCAATCCGGCGCCGGTGGTTCTGGCCGACGGCAGGATCGTGCTGGTGTTCGTCAGGCAGGGTCCGTCGGCCACCGAGGGGCGGATCAGGCGGGGCGAGGTGGAGGCGGCTGAGGGGCGGCGGGTGTTCGTCCAGGAGAGCGATGACGACGGCGTCTCCTGGTCGCGCCCCCGCGAGATCACCGACAGCGTGAAGGACCCGGAGTGGCGCTGGTACGCGACGACCCCGGGTCACGCCGTCGAGTTGCGGCACGGCACGCACGCGGGGCGGATCGTGGTGCCCGCCAACCACTCGCTGCCGCCGGAGGGCGCCGACGACGGCACCGAGGGCAAGTACGACGGCGGCCACTGCCTGCTGAGCGACGACGGCGGCCGGACGTGGCGCATCGGCTACGTCGACGACGACCCCGACGGCTACGTCAACGTCAACGAGACCACCGCGGCCGAGCTGCCCGGCGGACGCGTCTACCTCAACACCCGCACCGACTCCGCCGCCCCGGGCACCAGGGCCGACGCCTACTCCTCCGACGGCGGGCAGACGCTGGAGCAGCCGTTCAAGCCGCAGCCCGCTCTGGTGGGGCCGGTGGTGGAGGGCAGCGTGCTCTGGTGCGGGCCGCCGGACGTGCTGCTGTTCTCGGGTCCGGCCGCGCCGGACGCGCGGGCGTCGATGACGGTACGCGCCAGCGACGACCACGGCGTCACCTGGCGGGTCGCACACACGGTGTCCGGCTCGCCCGCGGCCTACTCGGACCTGGTCAGGCTGGACGCGGAGACGGTGGGGTTGCTGTTCGAGACCGGCGGCTCGGGACCGTACGAGAGCATCGCCTTCCGCCGGATCCCGATCGGTGAACTGGTGCGTCCGCGATGAGTTCCGGCGGTGGATCGGGTCTTACCGGCATGCCCCGGATCATGGGCGGCGGACGCACCTGACCTACGACGTCCTCTGAACGAGCGGGTTGGGCAGCCGGGTCCAGCGGTCGCCGGGCGGCGCGTCGTCGAGCTGCGCGAGCAGGTGGGCCTTGGCCGCGAGGTGCGTACCGAACATGGCGTCGCGGTCGGCGTCCGCGTCCGGTGTGCGGGGGAGCTCGTCGAGCACCTTGTGCGCGGCGGCGGCCACGACGTCCCACAACCGCGACTCGGCGGCGCGGTCGCGCCGTCCGAGCAGCGCGACCAGGCTGCCGAACGTGGTGCCGACGAGCGATCCGAGGAGCTTGCCGTGCAGCACGTCCGGGTCGTCGGTGAGCAGCCTGGGGCTGACCTGGGGGGTGTCGGTCCCGTTGCGGGCGAGCCGGGCGGGGCTGATCCTGACGTCGGCCAGGTCCCGGTAGATCAGCCGGTACGGCAGGCCGTCACGGCCGAGCGCGACCAGCAGGTTCTGCCCATGGGCCTCCAGCGCCACGCCCAGGGAGAGCAGCCCGAGCGCGTCCTCCAGAGCCGCCCTGGCGAACGCCGCCAGCCACGCGACCGGGTCGCGGGCCATCTCGCGGGTGATCGCCGCCACGGGCAGCACGGTCTCCGCGCCGGTGCGCGGGGTGGGCTCGCGCAGCATGGCGGACAGGTCCGCGCTGTGCTCGCCGTCGATCCGCGCGGCGGCCCCCGCCAGGTAGCCGGCGACGGCGGGACGGCCACCCCGCCGCCCTGACAACGTGGCGAGCAGGCGTGACAGGGGGACGCAGTCGCGTACGGAGCCGGGGGAGATGTCCCTGACGCTTGAGGTCATCCGGGTGCTGAACGCCGTCTTCACGTGCGGGCCGCCGTCCACGGGGGCGAGCGTCCGTACGGACGTCAGCGGCCGGGCCGGGATCGCCCCCGTCGCGTACGGGCGCAGACCCAGGCCGGGCAGGACATGGCGGGTCTGCCAGGGGTGCAGGGGGAGCAGGAGCCGGTCGCCGTCCATGAGCGCGCCCGGCCACGCCCCCGTGACCAGGCATTCGGCGGCGGGCAGCGCGACCAGGTCGAGGGCGACGGTGGTGCGGTGCTCCGGCATGTACGCGAGCTGCTCGGCCACGGAGACGCCGGGACGGTTGCGGCAACCCGGATGGTACGGGTGCCCGTCGACCACGCTCTGCTCGTAGTCCTCCGGCGTGTTTAGGGGGCGGGGTCCGGCCCTGGCGGCGGCGCGCGACAGGGCCAGCGAGGCGACGCTGTTGTCCAGGTCCTCGACCAGCCGGGTGGTGCCGGGCAGGGCGAGGGCGGCCAGCAGTTCGGCCGGGTGCGTGTACGGCCTGCCGTCGAGCCATAGTGCGGCCTCGCCTTCGAGGTCGTACGGCTGCCGCGCCCGCCCTCGCAACCGCCGCCCGTCCGCCAGCGGCACGCACGCCTGCCCGCCCGCGTTCGTAGCCACGTCCGTAGCCGGTGCCGCGAGGCCGGGCAGCGGTTCGTACAGCAGGCTGCGCCACAGGCGTCCGAGCACGGCGGCCCTGGCGCCTGGCAGAGCGGCGGCATAGGGCGCGGAGAGCTCCGGCCGTACGGCGGCCAGCTCGGCCTCGAACGCGGCCTCCGCTTTCCGTACATGTCGCATCATGTCCCGTAGCTACCCGGCGATCGCCGGTCAGGGACCCGTCACGCGCCCGGTTCGCGAGATTCCGAGCCGGCGGGCACGTCCAGGAGCCCGAGGCTGTCCTGCTCGCCCCTGCGCGTGATGACCTCGTTGATCGCGCGGGCGAGGTCCTGCCTGCTGTAGTCGCCCTCGGGGAGCTCGTTGAGGTGGGTGAGCACGTCGGCGGGCAGGTTCACGTGTTGCGACACCGCCGAGTACACCTCCCGCATCGCCACCCGGTCACGGCCGCGGAACGCCTCGTCGATGGCCTGCTGCAGTTCGTCGCGTACGGCGTGGTCAGTCATCGGCCTCATCCCCCGTAGGTCCGGCGAGCAGATCCTCCGCCTGCTCCATCACCATCTCGACCGAGACGTCGCACACCCACGACCGGTCGTGCGGGCAGCGCTGCGCGGCCGGGTCGACGCCGCTCGCGCCGCATCGCGGGCAGGCCGTGGTCCAGGAGATCAACGGGCGGTGGCGGGTCCTGGTGAGCGGCCCGGCGTTGATCAGGTTGCCGCACCAGTAGATGCCGACGGTGGGCGTGCCGACGGCGGCGGCCAGGTGGCGGGGGCCCGTGTCGTTGGCCACCAGCAGGTCGCAGTGCTCGTACAGCGCGGCCAGCCCGCCGATGCCGAGTGCGCCGACGACGGCGACGGCGGGCCGCCGCATGGCCTCGACCACGCCCAGGACCAGGTCCTCCTCCTCGCGGGTGCCCGTCACCACGACCGGCCTGCCCAGCCGGTCGGCGACCGCGGCGAACCGCTCAACGGGCCAGCGCCGCCTCGGGTCGCGCGCTCCGGGGTGCACGGCCACCAGCCCCGGCGGCGGCTCGCCCAGCACGTCCGCCGCTTCCGCGCGGTCGGCCGCGGTGAGCGTCACCCGAGGCTCCAGCCCGCCCGCGACCCCGCCGACCAGCGCGGCGACCTGCAGAAAACGCAGCGTCTCGTGGTGATAGTCCGTGTACGGCACCCAGCGGTCCAGCCGTTCGGCCCCGGGTGCACGCATCCCCGCGGTCACCCTGGCGCCCAGCAGGCGTACGAACGGGTTGGAGAACCGGCCGCCGCCGTGGATCTGCACCGCCAGGTCGAACCGGCGTCTGCGCAGCCGTTCGCGCAGCCGGTCGGGCGTGGCGTGCCCCGGTTCGGCCGTGGACACGCCCGAGATCGGTGGCAGGGCCACCACGTCGTCCACGGGCCCCGGCCGGCCGGCCAGGAACTCTGAGTGCCACGAGGTGCCCAGCAGCGTCAGGTGCGCGCCGGGGTAGGCCCGTTTGAGCGCATCGAGCGCCGGCACGGCCAGCAGGAAGTCGCCGAGGGCGTTGGCCCGCAGCACCGCGATCCGCTCCACCCCGCCGACGATCGCCGTCATCGTGCCTCCCGTACGGGAAGGCCGGGCGCGTGGTGTGCGGAAGGGCGCTGCATAGCCGCCTGGCTACCCCGGGACGCCATGCCCGTAACACCCGGGCGAATACTCCATCGCTGGTTTGACCTGGCCTTTTGCTGGTAAGCGCTACTCATGGGCACAGAGCGGGTCATCAGCGCCGCGGTCGTCGGCGACGTCATGCTCGACTCGTGGCTGCACGGCTCGGCCAAGCGCCTGGCGCAGGAGGCTCCGGTGCCCGTGATGAGCCTGGAAAGCACCGTGGACGCTCCTGGCGGCGCCGCCAACACCGCCGCCAACCTGGCGGCGCTGGGGGCCCGCGTCCGGCTTGTCGGCGTCGTGGGCGACGACGAATGCGGCGGGACGCTGGTGCGCTCGCTGCACCTGCGCGGCGTCGAGACGGACCTGGTGACCGTGCCCGGACGGCGTACCGCGCACAAGCGGCGGCTGGTCACCAGCGGCCAGCTGACCGCGCGCTACGACGAGGAGGACCTCGACGGCATCCCCGGCCACGCGGAGCGCGCGCTGCTCGGGCGGCTGGCCGGCGCCGCCGCGCAGGCCGACGTGGTGGTCGCGTGCGACTACGGGGGCGGCGTGTTCACCCCGGACGTGCGCCGGTCCCTCGCCGGGGTGCCCCTGCTGGTGGTGGACGCGCACGCGGTGGCCGCGTGGCGGGAGTGCGGGCCGGCCGCGGTGCTGCCGAACTTCGCCGAGGTCGTACGCCTGCTCGACGACGGCGTGGACCCGCCCGACCGGCCGGCCTACCTGTCGGCCAGGTCCGGGCGGCTGCTGGAGCTGACGGGGGCCGGGATCGTGGTGACCACGCTCGACGGTGAGGGGACGCTGCTGCACAGGCGCGGCCGGCCGCCGTACCGGACGTACGCCAGGCCCGCGCCGCAGCACATGGCGACGGGCGCGGGCGACACCTTCACCGCCGCGTTCGCGCTCTGGCTGGCGGGCGGAGCCTCGCCCGAGGAGGCCGCGGAGGCGGGCCAGGCGGCGGCCGGCGTCGTCGTACGGCGTCAGGGGACGGCCGTCTGCACCCGGCACGAGCTGATGCGCGCGCTGCGCCGCCACGAGGGGACGGTGCAGTCGGCGGAGAGCCTCGCCCAGCTGCTGGACGAGCACCGGCGCAGGGGCGAGCGGGTGGTGTTCACCAACGGCTGCTTCGACGTGCTGCACCGGGGGCACGTGGCCTACCTGGAGGAGGCGGGGCGGCTCGGCGACGTGCTGGTGGTGGCGGTCAACAGCGACGCGGGCGTGGCCCGGCTGAAGGGCCCTGGACGCCCGGTCAACCCGTGCGAGGACCGCATGTCGGTGCTGGCGGCGCTCAACGACGTCGACTACGTGACCGAGTTCGACGAGGACACGCCCGAGCGGCTGCTCAAAATGGTCCGGCCAGAGATCTACGTGAAGGGCGGCGACTACACGCCGGAGATGCTCTCCGAGGCCCCGCTGGTGCGCTCGCTGGGCGGCGAGGTGCGCGTGCTCGGCTACGTACGCGACCGGTCGTCCACCGCCATCATCGGCCGCATGCGGGCGATGCCCTGAGGGCGGCCTGCGGCACGGCTCAGAGCCGGACCGCCAGCGCCCTGGCCAGCCACGGGCGCAGGATCGGCAGCACGGTCGCCGCGTGCATGGCCGACATGTGGTCGAGCCCGTCGAGCACCTGGACGTCCCAGCCGAGGGCTTCGAGCTCGTCCTTGTGCCGGGTCAGCGTGCCGCCGATGCTGACGTGTGTGCCGCCCCACCGCTCGTCGTAGCGGATCTCGTCGGCCGAGCCGGCGAAGCAGAGCCGCGGGCAGGACAGGCGCACGGCCTTGTCGTCGAACCCCTGCAACTCCTCGTAGAGGGTGACGAACTGCCGGGTCTGCTCCTCGGTGGTGGACACCCGGGCCGACGACCAGTCGTACTCGTCGCCCGTGCCGGTCCGCTCGGGCTCTGGGGCCGGCCCCTGCCCGGTGGCCAGGTCGTACGTCGCCCGCGTCACCCGCAACATCTCGGCGTACGGCGCCCCGTACGCGGGGAAGCCGCCCATGACGAGCGCCGAGAGCCGGTCGGTCCTGATCGCCAGCTGCAACCCGTTCACCGCCAGCCACGAGTAGCCGTAATACGCGAACCGCCCGGCTCCCGCCGCGTCGGCCACGGCCAGCATGTCGGCCGTGACGGCGGCGGGCGTGAGGGTGCCGGGCTTGGGCGTGGCCATGACATGCCCCTGGTAGTCGAAGACGATGACCTGGAAGGCGTCGCGGAGGCCGTCGATGAGCGAGCGCCCGAGCGCGGGGTCGGCGCCCCACTTCCGCAGCTCCTCGGCTCGGTCTCCCTCGACCGGGGCCGGGTCGGCGGGCAGCAGCAGGGCCGGGCCGGTGCCGTGCACCTCCACGTCGATGGTGCTGCCGTCGTGCAGTGTCGCCTTCACCATGGTGACTCCATTCCATACGCGTAAAGTGTTGCCCCGCGACAATAGCTTATGGCGTAAAGAGTCTCAACGGGTTGGGGACGGGCACACACCTCATGTCCCCGCCGTCGGCGCCCAGCCAGCGCAGCGTGAGATTGGCCTTGGCCGGCACGTACGGGGCCGACAACAACTCCCGCACTTCCCCGTGATCGTCGGCGGCGGCGAACACGGCCCTCGCCCGCGCCCACAACTCGGCACGCAACCGCGGATACCGGGCCGCGACGGCGCCCGCGATCTCCTGCAGATGGTTGGTCACCAGGCAGTACACCAGCCGCTCCCAGGCGTAGGAGCGCGTCACCAGCGGCGCGTCCGTGAGCGCGGCATGCCGGTCCGCGACCAGCTTGACGCCCTCGTGGTCGCGGAAGACGGCCTGCGCGGGCATGCCCTGCCCGTCCACCGCGACCAGCACGTTCTGCAGGTGGCATTCGAGCACGACCCCGTGGCGCAGGTAGGCGTGCAGCAGCGGGGGCACCACGTGGTCGAGATAGCGGCACCACCACGCCAGCGCCTGCTCCTCGCCCAGCCCGTCGAGCGGGTTGCCGGGGAAACCCTCGGCGATCGCCGCCGCCAGGAGCGCCGTCAGACCGGGACGGACGTGCTCGCGCAGCCCGTCGCGGACGATCACCGCCAGCGCCTCGCCACCGTCCGAGCCCAGCCGGGCGGTGCGGTAGCCGCGGTCGCGCAGCACGGCCGGGCGCGGCAGGTGGCGGGGCAGGTCGTCGAAGGCCCGGTCGAGCGCGCCGGCCACCACGGGCAACCGGCGCAGGTCGCGCAGCCACAGCCGGCGGACGTCGTTCGTGATGCGTACGTCCAGGCTGAACTTGCAGAACAGGTCCGGCTCCGGCAGGTACACCGTGCGGATCGACGCCGTCGGCACGGCCACGGCCGTCGTGACCCCGAGGTGACGCAGCCGCCCGCCGCGCAGCCCGCCCAGCAGCTCCACCTGCCAGGGATGGGCCGGCAACGCCACCAGCCCGCCGGTCGCGGCCCCGAGGTGGTCGAGGCCGGCGGTGTCACCCTGCTCGACCAGGTCCTCGACGGGAACGCCGAGCAGGGGCAGGGCGAAGCTCGCGTGCGCCTCCGGCGAGTACCGCAACCACGCCCGAGGTCCCGACCCGCCGCGCGCCTTGGGCGCGGGATGGTAGCGGTGGCCCGCCACCAGGGCCTGCTCGGAGCGCAGGTACGGGTCCGCGGGCGGCGTGGCGGTCCGCCTGGCGGCCAGCAGCGCGGCCGTGACGTCCCGGCTGTGCAGGATCTCGGCGGGCAGCGTGTCGTTGCCGACCCCCGTGGCCGCGCCCAGCTCGGCGGAGACCAGCGTGACCAGCTCGCCCAGCGACAGCTCACGCCAGCCGCCGGGCGTGCGCAGGGCGGGAGCGCCGGGGTGGCGTTCGCCGCTGACCCGCAGCGCGCGGCCGGTCGCGGGCAGCGCGTACGTGCCCGGCTCCGGGCCCTCGGGCCTGGCCAGCTCGCGGAGCAGGCAGTTGAGCAGCGCCGTCACCGCGAGGTCGTCGGCGTCCGCGTCCTCCTCGCCCCGGCCGGCCGGGGGGAGGAGGCCGTCAGTGGTTGCCATGGCGAGCTTCTCCTACCGTCCGTCCAGCATGTCCCGGACCCTGGCACCTGCCCCGGCGGCGGGGCCTCACGACCGGTTTCCTGCCCGTTCTGCGCGCAGCTCAATTTGAACCGCTCGTTCTCGAATGTGGTAGCGTCACGGGCATGGCGAGGAGCAAGGAGTTCGATCCCGACGTCGCGTTGCAGAGAGCGCTGGAGCTCTTCTGGGAGCGCGGCTACGAGGCGACGTCGATGGCCGACCTCGTCGAGCGCCTGGGCGTCGCGCGGGCGAGCATCTATGCCACGTTCGGCGGCAAGCGGGAGCTCTACCTGCGGGCGCTGGAGCGTTACCTGGCGCAGCGCGACATCGTCGGACCGCTGGCCCAGCCGGGGCCCGCGCTGCCGGCGATCCGGGCCTTCCTCGACGCCTACGTCGCCGAATGCCTGGCCGACGAGCTGCGAAAAGGCTGCATGGTGGTCAACACGGCCGTGGAGTTCGCCGCGCGCGACACGGACGTGTCGGCGAAGGTGGCGGCGAGTTGGACGGAGCTGGAGACAGCCTTCGCCACCGCCCTCGTCAGGGCGCGGGCCCAGGGCGAGATCCCCGAGAAGAAGGACCCGCACGCGCTGGCCAGGTTCCTGCTCGTGCTGCTGCAGGGCGTCAGGGTGCTCGGCAGGGGCGACCCCGATCCACGCCGGCGGCTGCGTGACGCGGTCGACCAGGCGATGAACACCATCCAGATTTGAGAACGATTGGTATGAAATAATGGCAGGACGTTTCGCAGGTAAGGTCGCGCTCGTCACGGGTGCGAGCGGGGTCGTCGGCCGTGCGGCCGCGCTGGCTTACGCGAGGGAGGGTGCGGCGGTGCTGGCCGCGGGCCGCGACCCCGGGCGGCTGGCCGAGGTCGTGCGGCGGATCGAGGCGGATGGGGGGCGGGCCCAGCCGTTCACCGTGGACGTCACCAGGTCCGCCGAGGTCGCCGCCATGGTGGCCGCGGCCGTCACCCGGTGGGGGCGGCTCGACGTGGCGTTCAACGCGGCCGGGATCTTCGGCACGCTCGCGCCGGTGACAGGCTATGACGAGGACGTCTGGGACGACGTGCTGGCGGTCAACCTCAAGGGCGTGTTCCTTTCGATGAAACACGAGATCGCCCACATGCGCGCGCACGGCGGCGGCGCCATCGTCAACGTCGCGTCCAACCTCGGCGCCCACTGGCGGCTGCCCGGGGCCGGCGCCTACGTCGCGTCGAAGGCGGCCGTGAGCCACCTGACACGCACGGCGGCCCGCGAGCACATCGCGGAGGGCGTACGCATCAACGCCCTCAGCCCCGGCCCGATCGACTCGCCCATGTCGAAGCAGCCCGGCGAGACCTCGGAGGAGCGCGACGCCCGCATGAAGGACGCGCTGCCGATCGGCCGGGTCGCGGCCCCCGCGGAGATCGCCGCCGCGGCGCTGTGGTTGTCGTCGCCCGAGTCGTCGTTCGTCGTCGGCCACGACCACGTGATCGACGGCGGCGCCACCGCCTGACCTCCTCAGGAGGTCTCGAAGCCCGCCACGTTCTCCTTCGTCACCACCTTCACCGGCACCGCGACCGACTTCTGCACCGTCTCGCCCTTGGCGACCCGCACGGCCGCCTCCACCGCCTGCTTGCCGAGCAACTTCGGCTGCTGCGCCACGGTGGCGGCCATGGTGCCGGACCGCACCGCCTTCAGCGCGTCGGGCGTGCCGTCGAAGCCGACCACCTTGACCTGCCGACCGGCCCTGGCCCCCAGCGCCTTGATCGCGCCCAGCGCCATCTCGTCGTTCTCCGCGAACACGCCGGTGACGCCGGGATGCGACTGGATCAGGTTCGTCATGACGTCCAGGCCCTTGGTCCTGTCGAAGTCGGCCGGCTGTTTGGCGGCGACCTTGATGTTCGGGTACGCGGCGATGCCCTGGGCGAACCCCTGCCCGCGGTCGCGCGAGGCGGACGTGCCGGGCGTGCCCTGCAACACGGCCACCTGGCCCTTCTCTCCGAGCTGCTCGGCCAGCGCCTGCGCGGCCATCTTGCCGCCCGCCACGTTGTCGGAGGCCACCGTCTGCGCCACCTCCGCTCCGGTGACGCCGCGGTCGGCCGCGACGACCGGGATGTTCACCCGCTCGGCCGCCTTGACCGCCGGCGCGGCCGCGTCGGAGTCGACCGGGTTGATGATGATCGCCTTCATGTTCTGGCTGGTGAAGTTCTGGACCTGGTTGACCTGCTGCGAGGCGTCGTTCTGGGCGTCGGTGACGGTGAGCGTGGCCCCGAGGTTCTTCGCCTCGGCCTGCGCGCCGTCGCGCAACTGGACGAAGTACGGGTTGTTCAGCGTCGACACCGACATGCCGAGCTCCAGCTCACCACCTCCCGCGCCGCCGCCCTCGCCGCCGCCACCGGCCGAGCCGCACGCGGCCAGCCCGAGCACGGCCGCGGCCATGATGATCGCGGGACTGCGCATGATCTATCCCCTCCTAGTTGGTACCTCTGCGCCGCAGGGTGTCGACCAGGACCGCGAGCGCGATCACCACGCCGATCACGACCTGCTGCCAGAACGCCGACACCGACAGCAGGTTCAGCCCGTTGCGCAGCACGGCCAGGATGAGCGCGCCGACCAGCGTGCCGAGCGCCCGGCCCTTACCGCCGGACAGGCTCGCGCCGCCGATCACCACGGCCGCGATCGCGTCCAGCTCGTAGCCCGCCGCCGCCTGCGGCTGCGCCGACGCCAGGCGGCTGGCCAGCACGATCCCGGCCACCGCGGCGAACCCCCCGGACAGCGCGTACGTGATGAGCAACTGCCGGTCCACCTTGATGCCCGACAACCGCGCGGCCTCCTGGTTGCCGCCGATCGCGTACATGGCGCGGCCCGGATAGGTCCTGTTGAGGATCACGGCCGCGATCACGCCCATGACGACCATCACGATCAGCGGGATCGGCAGGTACGCGCCGATCGTGCCGCCGAGCTCCGACACGGCGTCGGGCATCGCGATCGGGCTGCCCTCCGAGACGACCAGGGCCAGGCCACGGGCGATGCCGAGCATGGCCAGCGTGGCGATGAACGGCGGCAGCTTGCCGTACGCGATGAGTGCCGCGCTGACCAGCCCGCACGCGATGCCCACAGCGAGCGACACCAGCGTGGCCAGCGGCCACGGCAGCCCGGCGGAGGTGGCGGTCCAGGCGAGCGAGATCGCCGACAGCGCCGCGACCGACCCGACGGACAGGTCGATGCCGCCCGTCACGATCACGAACGTCGACCCGAACGCCAGGATCGCGGTGACGGCGGCCTGGACGCCGACGTTGAGCAGGTTCGTCAGGCTCAGGAAGTCGCCCGACAGCAGCGACAGCGCGACGACCAGCACCACGAGCGCGACCACTGCGCCGTTCTCGGCGAGCCACGCGGCGGCCGGCGAGCGGCGCGGGAGCACGTCAGCGGACATGGGAGATCTCCGTGGTCGCCAGCGCCATCACGGCGTCCTGCGTCGCCTCGGCGGCGGGCAGTTCGCCCACGAGCCGTCCCCGCGCCATGACGAGGATCCTGTCGCTCATCCCGAGCACCTCCGGCAGGTCGCTGGAGATCATGAGCACCGCGTCACCGGCGGCGGTGAGCGCGTTGACGAGCTGGTAGATCTCGACCTTGGCCCCGACGTCCACGCCGCGCGTCGGCTCGTCCAGGATGAGCACGTTCGCGTTGGCCGCCAGCCACTTGCCGATGACCACCTTCTGCTGGTTGCCGCCGGAGAGCGTGCGCACCTCCTGGCTCAGGCCGGTCATCCGGATGCCGAGCTGCTCTGCCACCTTGGCGGCGGTCCTGCGCAGGCCCGGCCGGTCGACGAACCCGGCCCGCGTGGCGTCCCGCATGGTGACCAGCCCCAGGTTCTCGGCGACGTCCGCGCCCAGCACCAGGCCCTGGGCCTTGCGGTCCTCGGGCACCAGGCCGAGCCCCGCCTCCATGGCGGCGTGCACGTCGCCCGGGGGCAGCGGCCGGCCCCGTACGAACACCTGGCCCGCGTCATAGCGGTCGGCGCCGAACAGCGCGCGGGCGACCTCCGTGCGGCCCGCCCCCACGAGTCCGGCCATGCCGACCACCTCGCCCGCCCGCACCTCCAACGAAACGTCGTCGAACACGCCCCGCCGGGTCAGCCCGCGCACCTCCAGCAGCGGCTCCCCCCGTTCGGCCGGCCGGCGGGGGTACTGCTGGTCGATGGGCCGCCCGACCATGAGGCCGACCAGCTCGTCCCGCCGGGTGTTCGCCGGCACCTCGGCCACGGACCTGCCGTCCCGCAGCACGGTCACCCGGCCGCCGATCTCGGCGATCTCCTCCAGGTGGTGGGTGATGAACACGACGGCCACGCCCTCGTCGCGAAGCTGCCTGACGATCGCGAACAGCCTGGCCACCTCGCTCGTGGTGAGCACCGCGGTCGGCTCGTCCATGATGAGCACGCGCGCGTCCAGCGCCAGCGCCTTGGCGATCTCCACCATCTGCATGCGGGCGATGCCGAGCCTGGCGGTCGGAGTGCGCGGATCCACGTCCACGCCGACCCGTTCGAGCAGCCTGCCCGCCTGCTGCTCCATACGCCTGACGTCCACGAAGCCGAACCTGCGCGGCGGCCGGCCGAGCGCCAGGTTCTCCGCCACCGTGAGCTGCGGGACGAGGTTGAACTCCTGGTAGATGGTCGCGATGCCGAGCCGCTGCGCGTCGCCCGCCGAGCGGATGTGCACCTGCCTGCCGTCCATGAGCACCCGACCGCCGTCCGGATGGTAGGCCCCGGACAGGATCTTGATCAGCGTGCTCTTGCCCGCGCCATTCTCACCCAGCAGCACGTGCACCTCACCGGTGCGCAGGCTCAGGTCGACGCCGTCGAGCGCGACCACGCCGGGGAACGTCTTCCGCAACCCTTCGGCCCTGAGAATCTCCTGGCTCACACAGGAGCCCTTTCCGCTCAGGGGGGCGACGAACCCAGGAAGGCGCAGTCGGAGCGAGCTGCCCGGCCTCAGCGTGACGCGCTCAGCCCAGCTCGCTCAGCACGAGCTCGGCGAACGAGCGGATCTCTTCGTCCTCCACGGTCGCGGCCTGCTCCAGGAGGGCGGAGTCCTCCTCGGACAGGCGAGCGGCGGCCGCCAAAGCGAACAGCCGAGATGCCGGATCGGAGCTGTGAAGCCTGGCGATGACGTCACGAGCATCCGGTTCCTCGGTCTCCTGCCGGACCAGCCACTCGGTCAGTTTCTTGACCGGACCGGCCTGCAGGCATGATTCCCCGGCCTCCAACTGGTCCGCCGTCGCGGCAGCCAGCAACTGGACGACCTTCCAGCGGATGGCTTCGTCGTAGTCGCTGATCATGTTGATGGCCTGCGCGATGACGGGCCCGTGCTCGGAGTCGCTGCTCGTGAGCACCACTTCGACTGCGAAGAAGCGCACTTCGCGGTGCGGGTGGGAGAGGAGAGCGGGAACCTCGTCCATCAACGGTGTCGCGAGATCGCCCAGTTCGGACAGCAGCCAGGTGCCCGTCCGCACCGTCGCGTCGTCACCGCTGTGGAGGAGCCTGCCCAGGTTGTCGACCGGGTAGCCGGCGAACAGTTGGCTCAACAGTTCGTTCGCGGCTGGGCCCACGACGTCGTCATGGGACGAGTGTGTCAGGATGCGCCCTATCAGGTCGTCGCCTGCTTGCGTCTGCATCATAGTCCTAGGATGCGTCTAAGGAGGCTCTTCTCCGCATTGAGCCTGGTCTCGTGGCCGGAGTCGAGTATCCCGAACCGGTCCTTCTCAGCTTCACGCTTCTTGATGCTTTGCTCGAGGTCTCTTTGGAGCTGGTACTTTTCCTCCTCCGTCATGCCCTTAGTGCTTCTGGGGAGGTCGCCGTGAAGCTTGCCGGAGCCGTCCCGTCTCGCCCGTCCACCACCGCCACGGCGCCCGCCGCCGCTGCCGGCTCTGTTGTTCCTGCGGCCCATCTGGGCGATGCCGTCCCGGACGGAGCGAGGACCGGACTGCGTGCGCAGTCCTGCCGGGCGCATCGGGACGCTGCGGCCGCCCGTGCCCGCCAGGGCGGGCGTGCCGCGAGGGCCGTTGAGGCGGTGGAGATCGTCGAGGATGCGGCGGCCCGGTTCGGTGACCCGGCGGCGCAGCAGCTGGCCGAGCACGTTGCCCGTGCCCTGCACGCCCTCGTTTCTGATCTTCCGATTCGCGGCCCGTGCCATGAGGATGCGCCTGACAGCGAACGCGGTGCCGCCCGCCGCGGCGCCCAGGGCCAGCAGCCGGGCGACGTCGACCGAAGCGTGCGCCGCCTGGACGATGGTCGCGACCTTCACCCCGGACACCACGTTGGCCGCGCCTTCGAGCCCCACGGGCGCCAGCCTCGCCGCGTTGGCGGCCTGGTCCAAGTGGCCGCCGCTGAGCCCGGTCCTGTCCCAGTGGGCCTGCAGGGCGGTGCCGGACTCGCCGCCGTAGTGCTGCCCGGCGCCGCGTACCGCCGTCTCTCCTTGTGCGGCCGCGGAGGCCCCCTGCGTGGCCGTGGCGCGTGAGGCGGCGCTCTCCGTCCGCATGTCGTCCTCGTCGATGGTGAACCAGGGGCTCACCATCGGCATGAAGCCGCTGACCTCTGGGGGTACGGTCATGCCCATGCGGCACCGGGATCTCTGAAGGCTTCGGCGTTCGCGGCCTCGGCGTCGTTGGTATTCCTGACCGCGAGGTGCATGCCGGTGCCGGTGTCCTGCATCACCGTGGACAGCCCCCGGTGCACTGCCATCGACACGTCGCGGCTTTCCGCGTACGCGGCGATGAACAGGCCGAACGTGCCGTCGTCCCCGAAGGAGGAGGTGCCGTCCCCGCGTTGCGCAAGGGGGTTGAGAGCGGCGTGGTGCTCCTCCGCGTGAGTACTGACCAGGGAGGCATCTTGCCCCGTTCCTCCCCGGTCCATCTCCATTCCCGTCATTCCGTGGATACTACTGCGGCTCAATGGCAATATTTCGGCACTTATCGGAACATGAGGCACAACAGTAAGACCCGCCCCCCGGGTCGCTAGAATGGCCGATGGTTCGCTCATGACCATCGGAGTGAGACATGCGCCCACCGGCACCGGAAGACGACGCCGAGTACGTGGCCGACTACGTCCAGAAAAGCCGCGAGGTCATTCGCGGCATCAAGGACGCGCAGACCGCGATCAGGCAGGTTCGGGGCCGGGCGGTAAGCAGTGACGGGCTCATCGAGGCCGCCGCCGACGGCCACGGAAGGGTGACGCGCCTGCAGATCGACCCGCGGGCGATGCGGCAGGGCGAGCGGACGCTCGGCGGCCAGGTGACGGCGGTGCTGCGCGCCGCGCAGGAGGAGGCCGCGCGCCAGGCGCAGGAGATAGCGGACGAGGCTTCGGAACGTGCCGACACACTCCCGAAGCCGCTCGATGAGACGTTCGTCCGTGAGCGGGTCGAGCAGGCGGCCCGCGACCTTCTTTCCTGAACGGAGGCGAGACGTGTACGGCTTCGACCAGCCCCCCGGCGACGAGGAGGATGTCGACGCGCCCGCGAGGCAGGGTGATGAGCTCATGGCCCGGATGGAGGCCGCGCAGGAGGACCTCGACAAGATCGTCGGCACCGGCAAGGGACCGTCGAGACAGGTGACGGCGTCGGTCGACCAAGTGGGCCGCGTCCTCGACGTCACGTTCGACGCCCGCGCCATGCGCCTGAGCAGCAGGGACCTTGCCGACGAGGTGCTCGCGGCGATCGGCGAGGCGTGCGCCGACGCCGAGCGGCAGACCCACGAGGTGTTGCGCGACGCCATCCCCGGCTACGACCCCGTGGCCGCGCGGGCGGAGCTGGAGCAGGCGCTGGCGGGCTGGGACTAACGGATCACGCCGCGGCGGGCCAGTCGACCGCCCTCACCCGTCGATGGTGCTCGCGTCATCACTGGCCTTGTAATGGGTGGAGGCTTTCGTGAGCTTGTCCTCCTCGTCGCTGAGCGCTCCGGCCAGCAGCTTCAACGCGTTCTGGATGTTCTCCAGGCGTTCCTCGCGGCTGCGCCAGTACGCCTTGCCGTAGTCGTCGCCGCCGACAGCGGCTCTGATCGCGCCCTGGGCTTCTTCGTACCGGGACTTGACGTGCGATACGGCCGCCCCCATGTCCCCCATACCCTCGGCCAGGCCGCGCAGGCGGCTGCGGCTGAACTGCACCCCGTTGACCTCCATGACATGAAACTAGCCCTTTCGGTGCGCTGACGAATCGTCAGTACGGTTCACGGTCGCGATGTGGGGAACGACGCCTCGACGCGGAAGCCGCCGTCGGCGTCATGGCCGATCTCCATGGTGCCGCCCGCCAGCTCCACGTGCCGGCACAGGTCGAGCAGACCCATGCCCGGGTCGTTCACCGCGACCCAGGCGTCCGGCCTGCCGGGGCTGTTGCCCACGCTCAGCCGTACCGCTCCCGGCCGGTAGCTCACCTGCACCCGCGCGTCCGCGCCGGGCGCGTGCTTGCGCACGTTGGTCAGGGCCTCCTGAACCACGAGGTACGCCGCCCGCCCCACCACGCCGGGCACCGGCTCGGGCGTGCCGGTCACCGCCAGCTCGACGGGCACCCCCGCGCAGGCCGACTCGGTGATCAGCGGACGCAGGTCGGGCAGCGGCAACCCCAGGTCGAAGCCCTCGCCCGAGCCGCGCCGCAGCAGCGCCACCATGTGCCGCAACTCGTCGAGAGCCTCGCAGCCCGTCGCCCGCAACTGCTCGGCCGCCGTACGCACCCGGTCGTCGGGTGCGCTCATGGCCAGCATCCCGGCCTGCAACACCATCCGGCTCACGCGGTAGGTGACCACGTCGTGCATCTCGCCCGCCAGCCGTTCGCGCTCGACCCGTTCCGCCCGTTCCGCCAGGCCGCGCCGGAGCCGGGCCCGGACGGCGGTGTACATCCCGTACATGACCGCGAGCGCGATCACCGTCTCCGTACGCAGGACGACAGGCATCTCGTGGGGCAGCGCCAGCACCGCGAGAGCGAGGACGATCACCGGCAACCACTGCGCCGCCCCGCGGTTCCTGTCGCGGGCGAAGGCCATCGCGCCGTATGCGGCGAACGCGGCCGTGGGCGGCCAGAGCGGCGCACCCGCGGGCGGGACCACGGCGGGCCCCGCGAACACGAGCAGCACGGGCAGGGCCAGCGCCGTGGTCGCGCTGATCCACGCGACCGTGAGCGGAGCCCTGCGCATCCAGAGCACGGGCAGCGCCGACGCCATCAGGAGCGCCAGCACCGGACCCTCGTAGCCGGTCGCCGCGGTCAGGCCTGCCGCGACCATGACCGCGATCGCGTCGATCGGCCGCGGGCGGGCTCCGTCCACCGGCTCATCGTACGTTTGGGGGCCGGGCCTGCCCACCCTCCAGCGCACGCCCCGACGTCACGCCCTGGTGATGCGGACCGCGTCGGCGATCACGTAGCCGGTGGCGGAGGTCCAGCGGCTCACACCGACCACGTCGTAGGTGCCGGCCGCCAGCGTGTACGTCCCCAGCACCCGCCACTGCCCGCCGCCCGAGCGCTGGTCGACGGAGACCGTGCGGTTGCCGCCGGAGGCCGCCACGATGTGCGGGGCCGCGCTGTTGTAGCCGGGATCCGACGGATGCCACACCTCGACCCGGTAGTCGCCCGCGCTGGGGATGGCCGCACGGAACCAGGCCGGGTCGCTGGCCGCCACCGGCTCGGCGAAACGGTAGTCGGTGCCGTGCAGTTGCCCGGAGAAGGAGGAGGTGCCCCAGTTCGCGCCGGCGGTGAAGCCGGGGCCGGCGTTGTCGACGACGACGCTGAACGTGCCGCCGCCCGCCTCCACGACCCGGCCCGCGCTCGGCGTCCCCTCCTGGTGGGTGCGGTTGAGCGCGCTCACGTAGTAGGTGTAGGCCGAGCCGCCGGCGGTCGTGTCCGTGAACGTGCGCTGCCGGGTCGTCGTGACCAGGTTGCGGGCGTCGGCGAAGAAACACGGGTCGGCCGCGGACTGCGCCCCGTCCACCCGGTAGACCGCGTACGCGGTGCCCGAGCCGTTCCAGGCCAGCCGTACGCCGTCGGAGGCCCGCGTGGCCGACGTGATCGACGGCGCGCCCGGCGCGCTGCCGGAGCCGCGTCCCGGCAGGAGCGCGGGCCTGGTGTAGTGGGCGTCCACGACCCGGGTGAACGCCCCGATCCGGTCGGCCCTGACGTCCTTGGCGCTGAAGAACACGTCGCCGACCACCTCTGGATGTTTCCTGTTGTCATGCAGGTGGTCGCTCAGCTCGGCCGGGTCCTGCCAGGCGGAGTCCTCCCCGGACGCGCCCGCCCGGTAGGCGGCCTGGCCGACGACGAGTTGCACGCCGGTGTTCCGTACGACGTCCGACCACCAGGCGGTGAGCACCTCGTACGCGGCGGTGGAGAACCCGATGTGCCAGTAGATCTGCGGCGAGATGTAGTCGATCCAGCCCTGCTTGACCCATTCGCGGCTGTCGGCGTAGATCGCGTCGTACGACTGCAGTCCCGAGGTGCGCGACCCGAGCGGGTCGGTGCCGGCGTTGCGCCAGATGCCGAACGGGCTGATGCCGAACGAGACGTGCGGCTTGGCGGCGTGGACGCGCTGGTCGAGCTCGCGTACGAGGAGGTTGACGTTGTTGCGCCGCCAGTCTCCGATGGTGGCGAACCCGGCGCCGTACCTGTCGTACGTGGCGGAGTCGGGGATGGTCTGGCCGCTGACCGGATAGGGGTAGAAGTAGTCGTCGAGGTGCACGCCGTCCACGTCGTAGCGGGAGACGGCGTCCATGATCGCGTCTTCGATGAAGGCGCGGACCTCGGGGATGCCCGGGTTGTAGTAGAGCTTGCCGCCGTAGGCGAAGCGCCAGCCGGGGTTCCTGCGCGCGGGGTGCGTCGACACGAGCCGGTTCGGGTCGGCGTGGTTGGCGATCCGGTACGGGTTGAACCAGGCGTGGAATTCCAGGTTGCGGGCGTGGGCCTCGTTCACCATGAACGCCAGCGGGTCGTAGCCGGGGTCGCGGCCCTGGGTGCCGGTCAGCCATTGCGACCACGGCTCGTGGGGCGACGGCCAGAACGCGTCGGCCGTGGGCCTGATCTGCACGATCACGGCGTTCATGCGCTTGCGTACGGCCAGGTCCAGCCAGGCGCGGAACTCGGCCTGCTGCGCCGACACGCTCAGCCCGGTGCGGCTCGGCCAGTCGATGTTCGCGACCGAAGAGATCCACATGGCTCTGAGCTGGCGTTTCGGGGTCGCGGGGTCGGTCGCGCAGGTGACCGACACGGTGGCCGACACGGTGGCCGACACGGTGGCCGACACGGCGGCCGACACGGTGGCCGACGCGGTGGCGGTGGCGAGGGCGGGGGTGGGGGCCACGATGCCGAGGAGTGCGGCGGTGAGCGCCGCCAGGACGGTACGCACGAGCGCGGTCACGAAAGGAAGTTTCAGCGTCACTCGGCGAAAGCGCAACAGTTTTCAGGGGCCCAATCTCACGGGCCCCTCCTCTCCCGGCAAGGTGGGGCGAAAAGTTTCACTTAACCAGGAAGTAATGTCAATTATCGACATTAGTCAGGAAGATGTCGTACCGTGCCCCCGTTACCCCCAACGAGGAGCACCCATGACTCTCGCCCGCACGCGATTAGCCGCCCTCGCCACCTCCCTCCTCGCCGTCCTGCTCATCGTCGCAGGCCAGCCCGCCGTCGCCACGGCCGAGGAGAACCCGCTCGCCGCCGCGTTCGACCGCGCGGCCACCGAACACGACGTTCCCCGCGACCTGCTCGTCGCCCTCGCCTACGCCGAGACCCACCTCGACGGCCACGGCGGCGAGCCCAGCGCCAGCGGCGGCTACGGCGTGATGCACCTGGTCAGCAACCCCACCAACCACTCGCTCGAACAGGCCGCCGAGCTCACCAAGCTCCTGGTCGACAAGCTGCGCGCCGACGACGAGGCCAACATCCTCGGCGGCGCCGCCGTCCTGCGAGCCCACGCCGACAAACTCGGCCTCGACGAAGCGGCCAGAGCCGACACCGGCCGCTGGTACCAGGCCGTGGCCGCGTACGGCAACGCGACCTCACCCGAACTCGCCCGCCTCTACGCGGACGCCGTCTACGAAGGCCTCGGCCTCGGCATCGACATCCGCGGCGTACAGGTCAAGCCGCAGGAGGTCACCGCCGACCGCGGCGACCTGGCCAAAGCCCGCGACCTCAACGCGCGCGCCGTGGCCAGCCCCGACTACCCGCCGGCCGCCTGGGTCGCCGCTCACTCCAGCAACTACCGGGCCTCCAACCGCGAGTCCAGCTACAACATCGACCGCGTGGTCATCCACGTCACTCAGGGCTCGTACGCCGGCACCATCTCCTGGTTCCAGAACCCCAGCTCCAACGTCTCCGCCCACTACGTGGTCAAGTCGTCCAACGGCGCCATCACCCAGATGGTGCGCGACAAGGACGTCGGCTGGCACGCGGGCAACTCCTCCTACAACAACCGGTCCATCGGCATCGAACACGAAGGCTGGGTCGACGACGCCTCCTGGTTCACCGACGCCATGTACCGAGCCTCCGCCGCCCTGACGCGCCACCTCTGCGACAAGTACGGCATCCCCAAGACCCGGACCGGCATCATCGGGCACAACGAAGTGCCCGGCGCCACCCACACCGACCCGGGCAGGAACTGGAACTGGAACACGTACATGAACTACGTGACCGGTGGCGGCAACCCCCCGACGTTCACGACGACCGTCGACAACGCCACGGCCGGCCAGTTCACCGCCAGCGCCAACTGGGGCACCTCCACCTTCTCCAGCCAGCGCCACGGCGCCGACTACCGCTTCGCCGACCCGGTCTCCTCCAGCGACCCGGCCTGGTACTCCGCCACCATCCCCAGCGCGGGCACGTACCAGGTGGAGGTCTGGTATCCGGCCGATCCCGGGTACAACAGCTCGGCGCCGTACATCGTGGCGACATCGAGCGGCAACCAGACCGTCTACGTCGACCAGAGATCCGGCGGCGGATCCTGGCGCAGCATCGGCACCTTCTCCCTCAACGCCGGCACGTACAACGTCGTGGGCGTGAGCCGGTGGACCTCGGGCACCGGCTACGTCATCGCGGACGCGGTACGGATCAGCCGCTGAGAGCCGTGCGGTTCGTGCCCACTCTGGCGGGGGCACGAGCCGCAC
>NZ_JAAAHR010000165.1:0-21900 GCF_009908215.1 Nonomuraea sp. K271
GGTCACCTTCGAGCAGGACCCGGTCGCGCGCCCGCTCGCGCACCGGATCGGGCAGCGGGATCGCCGACAACAACGCCTGCGTGTACGGATGCGCCGGAGCCTCGTAGACGGCGTCCGCCTGCCCGATCTCGGCGATCCGGCCGAGGTACATCACGGCCACCCGGTCGGCGATGTGGCGCACCACGGCCAGGTCGTGCGCCACGAACAGGTAGGACAGGCCGAGTCTGGCCCTCAGCGAGCCGAGCAGGTTGATCACCCCGGCCTGGATCGACACGTCGAGGGCCGAAACCGGCTCGTCCAGCACGAGCAGCCGGGGCTCCAGCGCGAGCGCGCGGGCGACGGCGATGCGCTGCCGCTGCCCGCCGGAGAAGTCCTGCGGGTAGCGGGCGGCGTGGGAGGGGTCGAGCCCGACCAGCGAGAGCAGCTCGCCGACCCGGCGTCCTGGAGGCCGCCCGTGGGTGCGCAGCGGCTCGGCCAGGATGTCGTGCACCGTCATGCGGGGGTCGAGCGAGGCCAGCGGATCCTGGAAGACCACCTGCATCTCGCGCCGGATCTCGGTGCGCCGGGCGGCGTCGAGCCGCGCGGTGTCGTGGCCGAGCACGGTGATGACGCCCGCCTGGGGCGCCGCCAGCTCGAGGATCTGCGTCAGCGTGGTGGTCTTGCCGCTGCCCGACTCGCCGACCAGCCCCAGCGTCTCACCCTCGCGCAGGTCGAAGCCGACCCCGGCCACCGCGTGCACGGTGCCCACCCTGCGCCTGAACAGCGACCCCTTGAACAGCGGATAGTCCTTGACCAGACCGCGCACCTCCAGCACCGCGCGCGTCGCGCGCCGCGGCGCCGGCCGCGCGGAGCCGGGGGCCCCGGACGCGTCCGCGTCGTACGGGGCCACCTCCTTCCAGCGGATGCACGCGGCGTGGTGCCCGTCGCCCACCTCGAACAGCGGCGGCTCGTCCCGCTCACACGCGTCGATCCGCATCGGGCAGCGCGGCGCGAACGGGCACCCGGGCGGCAGCGCGCCCGGCGACGGCGGGCTGCCCTCGATCGGCGTCAGCGGCCGCCCGCCCCCGTCGACGCGCGGGATCGAGCCGAGCAGCCCCGCCGTGTACGGCATCCGCGTGCGGTAATAGACGTCGTCCACGCCGCCCACCTCGACCGGGCGGCCGGCGTACATGACCAGCACCCGGTCGGCGAAGCCGGCCACCACCCCGAGATCGTGGGTGATCATGATGATGGCGGCGCCGGTCTTGCGCTGCGCCTTCTTCAGCACCTCCAGCACCTGCGCCTGGACGGTCACGTCGAGCGCGGTGGTCGGCTCGTCGCAGATGATCACGTCAGGGTCGTTGGCGATGGCCATCGCGATCATCACGCGCTGCCGCATCCCGCCGGAGAACTCGTGCGGGAAGGCCAGCGCCCGCTCCGAGGGCTGCGGGATGCCGACGAGGTCGAGCAGCTGCACGGCCTTGACCAGGGCCGCCTCCTTGCCGACCCGCTGGTGCACGCGTACGGCCTCGGCGATCTGGTCGCCGACCCGGTAGACGGGCGTCAGCGCCGACAGCGGGTCCTGGAACACCATCGACATGGCCTTGCCGCGGTAGGAGGTCAGCTCCCGCGCGGGGGCGCCGATCAGCTCCCTGCCGTGCAGGCGTACGGACCCGGTGACGCGCGCGCCCTGGGGCAGCAGGCCCATGACGGCGGCCGAGGTGACCGACTTGCCCGACCCCGACTCGCCGACGATGCCGAGGACCTCGCCGCGGCGTACGGAACAGCTCAGCTCGCGCACGGCGGGCACGCCGCCGAACGACACACTGAGGTCGCGCACGTCGAGCACCGGTCTCATCGCGGCCTCGCCGACGAGGGGTCGAAAGCGTCACGCAGGGCGTCGCCGACGAGGTTGACCGCGAGCACGGTGACCACCAGCAGCCCCGCGGCGAACCAGAACGTCCACGGCGCGTAGACGGCCGTGCGCGAGCCGTCGGCGATCAGCGTCCCGAGCGACACGTCGGGCGGCTGGATGCCGAACCCGAAGTACGACAGCGAGGTCTCGGTGAGGATCGCGGTGCTGACGTTGAGCGTGGCGTCCACGATGAGCAGGGACGACAGGTTGGGGATCACATGGCGGAAGATGATGCGTACGGGCGGCACGCCTATGTAGCGGGCGGCCTGGATGAACTCCCGCTCCTTCGTCGAGATCGTCATGCCCCGCACGACCTTCGAGGTCACCATCCACAGGAACAGCGCCAGCGTGATCACGAACAGCGGCCACCGGCCCGCCCCGAACAGCGGCGACATGATCGCCAGCACCAGGAACGCAGGCAGCACGAGCAGCAGGTCGCTCACCCAGGTCACCGTCCGGTCGGTCCACCCGAGGAAATAGCCCGCGAACGCCCCCGCCACGGCCGCCAGCGCCGTGGACACCAGCGCCGCGAGCAGCCCCACGATCAGCGACTTCTGCATGCCGCGCAGCGTCACCGCGAAGACGTCGGCGCCCGTCTGGAGCGTTCCGAACCAGTGGCCGGGCGACGGCGGCCGCAAGAACGCGGTGAAGTCCTTGTCGAGGTAGCTCCACGGGCTGACCAGCGGCCCCGCGAAGGCCAGCAGGAACATCAGCGCGAGCACCGCGAAGCCGAGCCGCCCCTGCCCCGAACGGAAGAAACGCCCGGCGATCAGGCGTGCCCTGGACGGCGGTCGGGTGAGGACGCCCGCGCGCAGCTCCTCGGCCAGCTCCTCCTCGGACAGCGTCATCGCGCCCGCACCCGAGGGTCGAGCGCGGCGTGCAGCAGGTCGGCGGCCAGCGAGGCGCACAACACGGCGACGGCCGCCAGCAGGGAGACGGCGGCGACGGTGTTGACGTCGTTGCGGACGATCGAGTTGATCAGCTGCTCGCCCAGGCCGTGCCAGCCGAAGATCTTCTCCGTGAACGTCGCCCCCGTCAGCAGTGTCCCGAACGTGAACGCGAAGTAGGTCGCCACGGGGATCAGCGCGGTCCGCAGCGCGTGGCGGACGAGCGCACTGCCCCTGCTCAGCCCTTTGGCCATGGCGGTGCGTACGTAGTCGGCGCCCAGCACGTCGAGCATCATGTTGCGCTGGTAGCGGCTGAAGACGGCGATGAGCCCCACCGACAGCGAGACGGTCGGCAGGATCAGGTGCTGCAGCCGGTCGAGCGTGTGGCCCCAGAACCCGGTGTCGAGCCCGTCGCTGTGCTCGCCGCTCACCAGGAACACCTGGCGGCCGAAGACGTGCTCATTGGCCCACGTGGCCGCCAGGATCAGGATGTTGGCCAGCACGACCACGGGCACGGCGAGCACCACGAACGACAGGCCGGTCGAGAGGCGGTCGAACCAGCCGTACTGCCGGGCCGCGGCCAGCGCGCCCGCCAGCACGCCGAGCAGGCTCCCGCACACCAGCCCCAGCACGACCAGCCGGAAGGTCACGCCCATGCGGCGCTTGAGATCGGCGTTGACCGGCGTGCCGTCGACGGACCTGCCGAAGTCGCCGTGCAGCACACCCGCCGCCCACGTGGCGTAACGCTGCAGCAGGGGTGTCCGGTCGTTGAGGTTGAGCGCGCTCAGCTGGGCGTCGACCACGGCGGCCGGCGGTTTCGGCGTGCGGTCGGCGTAGTTGGAACGGGGGTCGAGGGCCGTGGCCGCCAGAAGGTAGGCGAGGCTGGCGGCCACCACGACGAGCACGGCGTAGTTGAGCAACCTGCGGGCCAGGAACCCCGCCATCGCTCCCCCTTCGACGCCGAGCCACCCATCGTGCTCATCTTGCTACACCGGGTGAGCGTCGTGGTGGATTACCGGCCGGAAAGTTCGTCCACGGCGGTGCGGACGTCCTCGCTCGTGATCGTCGTCAGGTCGGCGGAGCTGGCCGAGCCGCCCCGCGCGGCGTGCGCGGCCAGCCGTACGTCGCGGCGCATGGCGGCGCGCTCGAACAGGGACCTGGCGAAGCGGCCGTTGCCGAGCCCGTCGATCAGCCGCTCCTCGCACACCCAGGCGAACACCTCGTCGAGCCGGCGCAGCGCCTCCTCGTCGAACGAGTCGCCCGAGCGCTCCGCGAGCAGCACCGCGATCTCGGACAGCTCGGAGGGGGAGTAGCTGGGGAAGGCCACCCGCTGGTTGAACCGGCTGGCCAGGCCGGGGTTGGTGGCCAGGAAGGAGTCCATCTCGCGCTGGTAGCCGGCCAGCACGATCACGAGCCGGTCGCGGTCGTCCTCGGCGCGCTTGAGCAGGGTCTGCACGGCCTCGGCGCCGAAGGCGTCGCCGCCCTGGTAGCCGGGGTTGACCAGGCTGTAGGCCTCGTCGATGAAGAGCACGCCGCCGAGCGCGCGGTCGACCAGCTCGTTGGTCTTGATCGCGGTGGCGCCGAGGTGCTGGCCGACCAGGTCGGCCCGGTGCGCCTCGACGACGTCGGGTTTGGCCAGCAGGCCGAGCGCGGCGAACACCCGGCCGAGCACCCTGGCGACCGTGGTCTTGCCCGTGCCGGGCGGGCCGGCGAACACGAAGTGCCGCATCTGAGGCGGGGTGGGCAGCCCGCGCTCCTGCCGCATCCTGGCCACCTGGAGCTGGGCGGCGATCGCGTGCACCTGCCGTTTGACCGGTTCGAGGCCGGCCATCCTGTCGAGGTCGGCCAGCGCCTCCTCCAGCGTGGGCGTGGCCACGTAGCCGCGGAAGCGCGAGGTCAGCTCCTCGAACGCCTTGGTGACGTCGGGCGTGGTGGTGGTGACGAGGTCGTGCGTGGTCGGCGTCCCGCCCGCGCCCACCACCCGTACGTCGCGGGCCTGCGCGGCGGCCTCCACCAGGCTGCGCGCGAACCTGGCGTTGCCCAGCTCGTCGATCAGGCCGCGCCGGTGCACGTCGTCGAACAGGCCGAGCAACACCCGCTTGGTGTCGTCGCCCATCGTGTCGCCCCTGCGCTTCTGCAGCAGCTCGGTGACCTCGACGAGCTCGGCGGGAGAGTAGCCGGGGAAGCGTACGCGCGTGGCGAACCTGCTGGCCAGGCCGGGGTTGCTGGACAGGAACGAGCCCATCTCCTGCTCGTAGCCGGCCAGGATGATGATCAGCCGCTCGCGGTCGTCCTCGG
Source organism: Nonomuraea sp. K271 (assembly GCF_009908215.1). Classification (NCBI taxonomy): domain Bacteria; kingdom Bacillati; phylum Actinomycetota; class Actinomycetes; order Streptosporangiales; family Streptosporangiaceae; genus Nonomuraea; species Nonomuraea sp. K271. Next base: position 5,080 of record NZ_JAAAHR010000165.1, read on the forward strand.
CGCGCTTGAGCAGGGTCTGCACGGCCTCGGCGCCGAACCTGTCGGGCTGCCCGTCGGAGGAGTTGACCAGCCCGTACGCCTCGTCGATGAAGAGCACGCCGCCGAGCGCGCGGTCGACCAGCTCGTTGGTCTTGATCGCGGTGGCGCCCAGGAACTCGCCCACCAGGTCGGCCCGCTGCGCCTCGACGACGTAGGGGGTCTCCAACAGGCCGAACGCGTAAAAGATCTTGGCCAGCGCGCGAGCCACGCTGGTCTTTCCGGTGCCGGGCGGGCCGGCGAAGACGAAGTGCCTCGTGGGCCGGCCGGTGGTGTAGCCGGCCTCGGCCCGCAGCCTGGACGCCTCGATGGAGGCGGCGATCGAGCGCACCTGCTCCTTGACCGGCGCCAGGCCGACCATGCTCTCCAACTCGCCCAGCGCCTCCTCGACGGAGATCTGCGGCGGCGTGGCGGATCGGTCCTGCGCGGACTCGGGCCTGCCCTCGCGCACCCTGACGCGGACCTGCTGCTCCTCGGCCGCCGCGCGCTCGGCCTTGGCCCTGCGGGCCAGCACGAAACGCTGGATCAGCACCGCGAGGGCGGCGGCGTACGCGGCCCAGACGGAGACGTTCTCCGAGGCGAAGGAGAGCGGGACGGCGAGCAGGCCGGCGGGGGCGAGCGCCATCAGTGTCGTCACCCACGGCGTCACCCAGCGGATCAGGTGGGCGGCGGCCGCCACGGGCAGCGCCAGCCCGACCATGAGGTGCACCGAGCCCGAGCCGGGCGGGAACAGCCCGGAGAAGAGCGGCAGCGCCAGCACGACCCAGCCCGCGGCCACCAGCGAGGTGGCGGCGGCGCGGGGGAAGCGCATGGTGAGGGCCACGAACGCGAGCGCGAGAAGGACGAGCGGGAAGGTGCCCAGCAGGTCCCATCCGAGTGCGGCGCCCACGCCCATGGTGGCGACCAGCACGACCACGTAGAGCACCCGGCGCACGGCGGGGGGAATCTGGTAGTAGCGCTGCCGCACCTTCTCGAACAGATCCCGTGCCGCGGCCCGCCCCGCCGCCTGGGCCCTGTCGGACTCACGCATCACGCCTCCCCGGTCCGCCCCCGGTTATACCGCACCGGACGGGCGATTGGGCGGTCCTGACACGCTAGGTGGAGGTCACGAAAGAGGCGATGTGGCGGCCGAGTTCGGCCCCCGCGTCCTCTTGGAGGAAGTGCCCGGCGCCCTCGATCACGGGATGCCGCAGGCCGGAGGCGCCGGAGATCGATTTGAGCAGAATGGGCGCCATGCCGCCGGTGATCGGATCGCCGTCCGAGAACGCCACCAGGAACGGCCGGTCGAGCGTGGTGAGAACCTGCCAGGCAGCGCGGTTGGCCGGCGCGGCGGGGTCGTCGGGCGTGGTCGGCACGAGGCCGGGCATGGCCCGCGGGCCCGCTTTGTACTCCTCTCCGGGGAACGGCGCGTCGTAGGCCGAGCGGACCTCGTCGGGCAGCCGCGTCCTGCAGCCCGCCTGCACGAGCCTGGCGATGTCCAGGACCGGGGCCTTGAGCACGGTGTTCTTGAACCGGTGCCATACCTCGGGCAGGGGAATGTCACCGGTCGGCAAGCCCGTGTTCGCCGCCACGATCCTGGCGATCCGCCCGGGATGCTCGGCGGCGATGCGCAACCCGATGAGCCCGCCCCAGTCCTGCCCGACGACGGTGACGCCGTTCAGGCCGAGCGCGTCGAACAGCAGGGCGCGCGTCCACTCCACATGCCGGGCGTAGGTGTGGGCGGCGGGGTCGGCGGGCTTGTCGGAGCGGCCGAACCCGACGAGGTCCACGGCGAGCGCGCGCAGCCCGGCCGCGGCCAGTTCGGGCATGACGTGCCGGTAGAGGAACGACCAGGTGGGCTCGCCGTGCAGCAGCACGACGGGCTCGCCGTCGGCGGGGCCCGCCTCGACGTAGGCCATGCGCAGGCCATCGGCGACGTCGGCGTAGCGGGGTTCGTAGGGGAAGCCGGGCAGGCCGGCGAAGCGCTCTTCAGGCGTGCGCAGGACGTCCATAGAACATTATTCTACGCCGGACGGCCGGGCCGCGCCCCGATCCGGCGGCCCGATCAGGCGCGGCGCTGGTGGCGGCCGGGGAACTCGCCGAGGAACACCTGCTTGGGCGTGATGCGCAGGACGTCCGAGTCGGCCTGGGCGATGCCGCGCACCTCCACCCAGAAGCGCCGCTGCAACGGGTCCGTGGCGAACACCGCCACCCTGGGGTCGGCCTCGATGGCGTCCCAGGCCTCCGTCTCGGCGATCAGCCGCAGCTCGCCCGACGACGTGACGGACGCCACCGCGCCCGCGACCCGGGGGCCGAGGGGGTCGGCGTACGACAGGACGATGCCGCGGGCGTACGAGAAGGTCCGGAGTGCCTCCGGGCCGAGCGGGACGGACGGCTCGGCGCCCATGGGCAGGTCGCACATGAGCAGGGAGGACCGCCACGGGCCCGCGCCGCCACGCCACCACGCCCGCGCCGCGCGGGCCAGGAACACCGCCATCGCCACGGCCAGCGCGCCGAGCCCGGTCCGCCAGGCCCAGGCCGACCCGAGCAGCCCGCCCGCCGCGCTCGCCACGGCGGACACCACCACGAGCGCGGTCGCGGCGAGCAGCCACCCGTCCCCCCGGTGCCGGGCGCGCAGGTAACCGCGCACCATCGGGTACGGCACCGCGACCGCCGCCAGGGCGGCCCGCGGCTCCACGGCCAGGGCCCCGCCGAGCAGCGGAACGAGCACCGTCCACGTCCTGCCGAGCAGGATCCAGAGCGTCACGCCGGTGTTCCGCCTGGCGGTGCGCTCGCTCTCCTGGACGCGCGCCGACTCGGCCAGCGCCCGCAGCGGGCGCCCCCGCCAGGCCTCCGCCAGAGCGCGTACGCCGGCCAGCACCGGCCAGCCCAGCACCGCGATGCCCGCCAGACCGGCCCAGACGGGGTCGAACGCGGCCGGCAACGCCGGCACGGCCGCCAGCAGCAGCCAGGCGGCGAACGCCGCCACCGACACCGCCGCCGACACCAGGTGGGCGCCGAGCCAGGGGTCGAGGCGGAGCATCGGCCGCACATATCGCCACAGTCCGACTCTCCTGGCCTGCCTGACCGTGAGCGGCACCAGCACGGCCGGCACGGCGAAGCCGGCGAGCTCGGCCCGCGCGCCCCAGCCTGTCAACGCGGCCGCGGCGATCACGACCGTGGCCACGGCGACCAGCAGACGGGCCTGGCGGGACCAGACCTCCAGGGCGCGCCTCGCCCTGGAGGTGTCCCGCGGGTTCACCGGCCATGCGGGGTCGTGGTGCGGGCGGGGCCGGTCCCAGCGCAACAGCGACAGGCCGAGGTTCACGCGGGCCTGCGGATGACCGGGCTCGGTGGCGAGCGCGGCGCGGTAGGACCGCTCGGCGGCGGCGTGGTCGCCGCGCAGCAGGGCCAGGTCGCCCAGCATGACCGCGGGGCCCGCCTCCTCGGGCGCGAACTTCGCCGCCAGGGCGGCGTGCTCGACCGCGTCCCCCCAGCGGCCGGGCACGCGGCGCAGGATCGAGGCCAGGCGCAGGCGGGCCGGCCAGGAGCCGCGGGCCAGCTCGACGGCTCGCTCCGCGGCCGGCGCGGCGTCGGCGTCGCGGCCCAGCCGCTCGTGGGCGAGGCTGATGAGCCGGTGCGCCCACTCCGCTGAGGGGTCCAGGTCGGCGGCCCGGCGGGCGGCGTCGAGGGCGGAGTCGGGGCGGCCGGCGTTCAGCCTGGCCAGGGCCTCGGCGCACCACTCGCGAGAGGACCGGTCGGGTGAATCGCCTTGCCTGCCACGTAGATCGGTCCCCACGATCCCATGATCGCTTTGCGAGCGATCGTTGGATAGATACCGACATATGGCTGTATCTCTCTAGAGAGGTTCGTGTGTGACCCTGGATCAGGCGATACCGCTATGACAAGTGCCTGACATGGCCTAAGCTGCCACGCAAGCCGGAGCGGAGGAGCCTGGCGCGAGGCCTCGGGAGCAGCGAGCGCCGAGCCGTGGTCCCACGCGCCGACCTGAGAGCACGTGCGGGCCCTGGACACGGATCGGCCTGCAAGGAGGCCCATGACCGTCACACAGGCCGCACCTTTCGTGCGGACTGCGAACCGGGAGCACCGGGACCACCGCTGGTCCATCCTCGTGCTCCTGTGCCTGAGCCTGCTGCTGATCACGGTCGACGCCACGGTCCTGCACATCGCGGTGCCCGCGCTCACCGCGGGGCTCGAACCCTCCGCCGTGCAGTTGCTGTGGATCATCGACATCTACTCGCTGGTGGTCGCGCCGCTGCTGATCATGTTCGGCACGCTCGGCGACAAGTACGGCCGCAAACGCATGGTCCTGTGCGGCTTCGCGCTGTTCGGCCTGGCCTCGGCCGGCGCGGCGTTCGCCCCCACACCGCTGACCCTCATCCTGGCCAGGGCGCTGCTCGGCGTCGGCGGCGCGATGATCATGCCGGCCACGCTCTCGCTGATCCGGCAGGTGTTCACCGACCGGCGTGAGCGGGCCATCGCGCTGGGCGTGTGGAGCGCGGTCGCCGCCGCGGGCGCGGCCGTCGGGCCCCTCATCGGCGGCGTGCTCGTCGGCATCTGGTGGGGCGCGGTCTTCCTCATCAACGTGCCGATCCTGCTGGTGCTGCTGCCCGCCGCCGTCAGGCTGCTGCCCGAGTCGCGCGAGCGCAGGGACCGGCCCTGGGACGCGGTCAGCGCCGTGCTCTCGGTGCTCGGCATCCTCGCGCTGGCGTTCGGGCTGAAGGAGGCGGGGTCGGGCAGTTTGATGCCGCTGTGGGCGTCCGTACTCGTGTTCCTGGCCGGGCTCGGGCTGCTGGCCGCCTTCGTACGGCGGCAGACGCGGCTGCCCGTGCCGCTGCTGGAGATCGGGTTGTTCCGGCGGCGTGAGTTCGCCACCGGGGTCGCGGGAGTGCTGCTCGGCGTGTTCGCGCTGGTCGGGCTCCAGCTCATGCTCGCCCAATACCTCCAGCTCGTGCTCGGCGACAGCCCGCTGCGCGCCGCCGTCCGGATGTTGCCACTGGTCGTCTCCGCCGTCACCGGCGGGCTCGCCGCCGCCCACATCCTGCCGAGGATCGGCATGCGGGCCACGATGAGCGGCGGTCTCGGCCTCGTGGCGCTGGCGCTGACGCCCACGCTCAGCTGGGGCGTGGAAGGTCATCCCGTGATGCTGGCGATCTGCTTCGTCGGCATCGGCTTCGGGGTGCAGGTGGCGCTGCTGGCCGCCTCCGACACGATCATGTCGTCGGCCACCGAGGCGCAGGCGGGTGGGGCCGCGGCCATCGAGGAGACCGCCTACGAGCTCGGGGCCGGGCTGGGCGTGGCGGTGCTCGGCACGATCACCGCGATCGTGTACGCCCCCGGGCTGCCCGCCGTGCCGGGGGTGTCCGCGGGCGGAATGGACAAGGCCAGGCAGTCGCTCGCCTCGGCCGCGCACGTCGCGGACGAGATCGGCGGCAGAGCGGGCGTCGCGCTGCTCGACGCCGCCCGGTGGGCCTTCGTCAACGCCCTGCACACGACCGTGGTCGTGAGCGTCGTTCTGCTGAGCCTGACCGCCGTCGCGGTGGCCACGTTGCTCAGCCGTGATTGAGGTGTGCCATGTCCCGATCAGGGCAGACAATAACCGTGAAACAGGCCCTTCGCGATCTTGCCGCTTTAGTCGCCCGCATCGGTGTGGGCGGCATCTTCTTCGCCAACGGCTGGGCCAAGCTGGAAGACGGGCTGAAGATCACCGGTGAGAAGTTCCTCGAACAGGGCGCCCCCGCGCCCGGAGCCTGGGCCACGATCACGATGCTCGCCGAGCTCATCGGCGGCGCACTGCTGATCGCCGGGCTGGCGGTCTCGGTCACCGGGCTGATCCTCTTCGCCGAGGCGCTCGCCGTCTTCCTGGTCGCGCCGCCGCTCAACCCCATCAGCCTGAACGAGCTGATCCTTCTCGGCGCGGCGTCACTGCTGCTGGCCGTGGTGGGGGCGGGGCGGATCTCGGTGGACCACATGGTGGTGATCCGCCGGCGCGAGTCGGAGGCGGCCGACGAGTTCGCCGCCGACAGGGAGGCGGACAACGTCATCGCCTCCCTGCGCGAACCCGACACCTTCCCCAAGTCCGAAAAATCAGACAAGCCAGACAAGTCGGATAAGACCAGTAAGGCCGGCAAATCCGAACCCGCTCCTGAGACGCCGGCCACGGAGGACACGGCGCCGCACCCGCGCCCGCGCTCCCAGAGCGGGGAGCCGAAGAGCGGCGACGACCCCGCGCCGGCGCCGGGCGACACGCTGGTCGCCGGCCGGAAGAAACCCCCGGCCCGCAACCGCCGCACCACCACCTCCGACTGAGCGCCCCAGGTCAGGAGGGGGCGACGGGGGAGGAGGCCAGGGCGGCGCAGGCCTCGGTGGCCATGACGGCGCTCAGCTGCGCCGACAGGGGCACCTTGCCGTCCGCCGCGTGCGTCCACACCGGCCCGGCCAGGATCATGCCGTCGCGTTCGCACGACTTCCACAGCCGCTCGGTGCTGGCCAGCATGAAGTCCCGCAGGTCGGGCACATCCGCCGCGTCCACCAGCAGGCGCGCGTACCGGTAGAAGACTCCCTTGAACAGCCCTTCGTCACCGCCGCCGCCCTCGTCGGCGAAGACCCCGCCGGATGCCAGCTCGGCGAGGGCCGTGCGGGCCGTCCTGGTGGCGCGCCGCAGGTAGTCGTCCTCCCCGAGCGCGCGGGCCAGCTCCACACAGGCCCCGATGTAGAGACCCTGGTTGTACGTGAAACGCCACTGCTCGTCGATGGCGTGGTCCTGCTGCCGGTTGATCCCGTCGTGGACGAACCCGTCAGGCCGCACCAGCACGCGCTCCAGCCAGTCCATCGCCCGCCGCCCCCAGGCCAGTTGCTCGGGGTCGCCCGTGTGCCGGTGCAGGCGGGCGGACAGCACCACGAAGGGGCCGTTGGCGGGAGTGTTCTTGTAGTACGGCTGGGGGACCCGCCAGGCGATCCCGCCGCCCTGGTGCTCGTTCCAGCCGTTGTCCAGCACGTGCCGCCAGATCCGGGCCGCCTCCGCGCGCAGGTCGTCGTCGTCGCGGGCGTCGGCCAGCCGCAGGATCGCCAGGCCGAACCAGAGCATGTCGTCGAAGTAGTCGTTGAACAACGACCCGTCGTTGCGGGCGAGGATGTTGTCGTGGACCTCCATGGCGCGATCCAGCCATGCCTGGTCCGAGGTCCGCTCGTACGCGTCCACCCGCGCGTCCAGGGCGTGCGCCAGCCACCAGTAGTTGAAGACGTCGTTGTCGCCGGGCCCCAGCGGGTGCCAGTTGTCGAAGAGCTGCCGGCCGGGGACGGCGAAGTAGTGATCCAGGCTGCGCTGCGCCACGTCGGCGCGGTCGTTCCAGAGCGTGCGTGAATCGGGCTCGGGCAACACCAGGCGTTCTCCGTTCGTCGTTGCGTGCGTGGTCCGTGATCCGTGGGCTGGGCCGTGATCTGTGGGCTGGGCACGGGGCCGCTGCTAGCGTGGCCCGCGCCGGTCGTCGGCCTCGACGATCGTGAAGGGGACGATGGACCGTGCGGGGACGGGCTCGCCGCGCGTCTGGGCGAGCAGGAGGTCGACCGCGCGCCTGCCCATCTCGCGCTGGTCCTGGCGCACGTGCAGGAAGGCGGGCCCCGCCACGGGGTCGCCGGCGGAGTCGAAGCAGGCGATGAGGGGCCGGTCCCGCCCCGGCGGGGCCTCGACGGCCCGGTCCATCACGCGCGCGAGGTTGTACTCGCAGACCACGAACGCGGTGACCTCGGGCTCGCGCTCCTGGAAGGCGCGGACCCGCGCCACGTCGGCCCGCACGTTCTCCGCGCTGAAGGCGCCTGGCAGGGTGCTGGACAGGCAGGTCAGCAGGTGCTGGTGGCCGAGGGGCAGGCCGCGCCCCGCCAGCGCGGTCCGGAAGCCCTCCAGCCGCTCCTCGATGCTGGAGGTGTTCTCCGGCGGGGGCGAGACGAACGCGATGTGCCGGTGCCCCTGGTCGAGCAGGCGGTCGGTGAGGGTGCGGGCGGCGGCCACGTTGTCGGTGTGGACGGCGCACGCCTGGATGCCCGCCAGATAGCGGTCGACCAGCACCAACGGGTAGCCGGCGAGGATGGTGCGAAGCAGGCGGGCGTTGTAGTACTCGCCGTGAACGGGGAAGACGATCAGGCCGTCGACGAGGCCGCCGTCGACCATGGACGCGACCGCACGCTCCTCCTCCGCCTGGTCGCCGCGGGTGCGTTTGATCACGAGGGCGACCCCGTGCTCGGCGCAGCGTTCCTCCACGGCGGCGAGTAGTTCGAGACCGTACGCCTCCGACGCGTCGGGATAGATCATCGCGATCGCCCCGGGAGCCCGCTCGCCCGCCGCCGCGCGCTCGGCCGCGGTCCCGGTGGCGGGGATCGCGAGCTGGCCGAGGTCGGGCAACTCGTCGGCGACGAACGAGCCCTTGCCGCGGATGCGCTCCACGACGCCCGCCTGCCGCAGGAGCTCCAGGGCGCGCTTCGAGGTGATGCGGCTGACCTCGAACCGCTCGGCCAGCTCCATCTCGGAGGAGACGCGGTCTCCCGGGACCAGGGCGCCCCGCCTGATCTCGTCCAGCACGTATTCGATGATGCGCTCGTAGAGCAGCGGGCCTCTTGCGACCACTCTTCCCCTTAGGCCACGAAAGTTGGTATATCAGCGGAAGCTAGGTATATACCATCTTACCGCCCATCAACCTGGACTTCGTTACCAAGATATTTCGTCCTGATATCTCCAACATATTGACTTATATCAACATGCTTCCTACCTTTCCCACAAGTGACCTCTCCGGGAAGTCCCGAAGGAGACCGCGTGACCAGGACGCTCGCCACAGGGCCGGACATCCGCGGGCCCGCCGCCGGCCGGCCTCGGCATGGACGTCGCCCTGAACGTTCGGCGCCGGGCCGCCACCAGGCGCGCGCCGGCATGGCGTTCACCGCGCCGGCGATGGCGTTGTTCCTCGTCTTCACCGTGCTGCCGGTGGCCGGCGCCTTCGGCCTCAGCTTCACGACGTACGACGTGCTGACGCCGCCGTCCTGGGCCGGCCTGGCCAACTACGGGCGCCTCCTGGAGGACGACACGTTCTTCACCACGCTGAAGAACATCCTCTACTACTGCGCGATGTTCGTGCCCGCCATGATCGCCATCTCGCTGGTGCTGGCGCTGGCGCTCAGCCGGCGGCTCCCGGGCATGGCGATCTTCCGCACCGTCTACTTCATCCCGGTCGTCACCTCGCCCGTCGCCGCCGCCACCGTGTGGGCGTGGATGCTGAACAGCCACTACGGCCCCATCAACGAGGTCCTCGGATATTTCGGCATTCCCGGCCCCGCCTGGGTGGGCGACGGCAGCACGGCCATGGTGTCCATCGTGATCGTCACGCTGTGGCAAGGGGCGGGCTCCAACATGCTCATCTACCTGGCCGGCCTGCAGAACGTCCCGGCCCACCTGTACGAGGCCGCCGCGCTCGACGGGGCCGGCCGCTGGCGGACGTTCCTGCACATCACCTGGCCCTCGCTGCGCACGACCACCTTCTTCGTCACGACCCTGTCGCTGATCGGCGCGTTCCAGCTCTTCGACCAGGCGTACGTGATGACCAAGGGCGGTCCCGGCAACACGACGCTGACGCCCGTCTACCAGATCTACGAGACGGGCTTCAACCGGCTGCAGATGGGCTACGCCTCCGCGCAGGCCTTCACCCTGTTCGTCATCATCGTCGCCGTCACGGTGATCAACATGCGGGTCAACCGCGACCAGGTGCCGGAGTGATGCCCATGACCAGCAGGACCACCGCAGCGATCCGTCTCGTGCTCGGCCGCACGGTCTTCTACGGTGTGCTGACGGTGATGGGCCTGTTCATGCTGCTGCCGTTCCTGTGGTCGCTGAGCACGTCGCTCAAGCCGAACGAGGAGATCATCGCGCTGCCCATCAAGTGGCTGCCCGGCTCGCTCACCTTCGAGCACTACTGGTCGGCGTTCACCACCGTCCCGTTCGCCCGGCACTTCGCCAACTCGATGCTGCTGGCCGTGGCGGGCGTGGCGACCAACGTGCTGCTCGGCGCGCTGGCTGGCTACGCCTTCGCCCGGCTGGCGTTCCGGGGCAACCGGCTGCTGTTCCGGCTGCTGCTGGCCTCGATGATGGTGCCGCCCGTCGTGACGCTGGTGCCGTCGTTCATCATCGTCAGGAGCATGCCGCTGGTGGGCGGCAACGACATCACCGGGCAGGGCGGCGCCGGGCTGCTCAACACGTACTGGGCGGTCATCCTGCCGGGGGCGGTCGGGGCGTTCGCGGTGTTCATGATGCGGCAGTTCTTCCTGGCGCTGCCCAAGGACCTGGGCGAGGCCGCCCGCGTCGACGGGTGCCGCGAGTTCCGCATCTTCTGGAGCATCTACCTGCCCCTGTGCCGTCCCGCGCTGGCCACCCTGTCGGTGTTCACGTTCGTCGCCGGCTGGAACGGCTTCCTGTGGCCGCTGATCGTGCTCAACGACCCCGACATGATGACGATCCAGATGAGCCTGGCCGCCTTCTCCTACAACCAGAAGACCGACTACGGGCCGCTCATGGCCGGATCGATCGTCGCCATGGTGCCCACGCTCCTGCTGTTCGCCTTCGGACAGCGCTACCTCACCCGCGGCCTGGCCTTCACCGGCACGGGCTCCAAGTGACCCTCCCTGTGATCTCCGAGAAAGGAACGAGCCGCCGATGCGCTGGACTCTGCCCGGGCGGCTGGCCGTCACCACCGTCGCCCTCCTGACCGTGGTCTCCACCGGCTGCGCCCCGTCCGACGACGACTCCTCCGGCTCCGGTGAAGTGGTCAGGCTGACCTTCTGGGGCGACTGGTCGGGCGAGGGCGAACAGCAGTTCAGGACGATGACCGACGCCTTCAACAAGACCCATCCCGGCATCCGGGTCGAATACGTCGTCCAGGAGGACATGCTCACCAAGTTCCTCACCGCCTCGACCTCCGGCCAGGCCCCCGACGTCATGTTCTGGGACCGCTGGCGCACGGCCACGTACGCGCCCAAGAACGTGCTTGAGCCGCTCGACGAGCGCATGAAGAAGGACGGCATCGACCGCGAGCGGTTCTACGGCGAGGCGGTGCGCGAGCTGAGCCACGACGGCAAGGTGTACGGCCTGCCGTTGACCGTCGACGCGCGGGCCCTGTTCTACAACAAGACCCACCTGAAGGAGGCCGGGGTGGAGCCGCCCCGCACCTGGGCCGACCTGGAGGAGGCGGCGATCAAGCTGACCAGGAGGGAGGGCGGCAAGCTGATCCGCGCCGGGCTGTCGATGGACGACGTGGGCCTGTTCAGCATGTACCTCCACCAGGCCGGCGGCCAGATGGTCACCGACGACTGCTCCCGCACCACCTTCAACAGCCCGCAGGGCACTCAGGCGCTCGACCTGTGGGGCCGCATGGTCAGGGGCGGCGTCTACCAGACCGGGTTCGAGACCGGGCTGGGCGAGGGCACCGACGCGTTCGCCACCGGCAAGGTCTCCATGATCTTCACCGGCCCGTGGAACATCACCACCTACAAGAAGTACGGCAAGGACCTCGACTTCGGCATCGTGCCGCCGCCCGCGGGGCCGCAGGGCGGCAAGGCCAGCCTCATGGGCGGCTTCGGCCTGGTGATCCCGCGCGCGGCCAAGCAGAAGGACGCGGCCTGGGAGTTCGTCAAGTGGTGGACGGCCGAGAAGGCCAACGCGCTGAAGTGGGCCAAGACCAGCCTGAACATCCCCGGCAACGTGGAGGCGGCCACGGACCCCTTCTTCACCGGCGACCCGTTCTGGAGGCCGATCCTCGACACGCTCGAATACGCCAAGGTACGGCCGGCCTGCGCCGGCTACCCGCCGATGGAGGACGAGGCCCTCATCCCCAACCTGCAGTTGTTCCTGGGGGGCAAGGCCACCGCCCAGCAGGCCCTGGCCAAGTCCCAGGAGCAGGGCGACCGCGTCCTGACCCAGAACAACCTCGACTGAGGAGAGCATCTGTGAGAGCGCGCATCGCGGCCGTCTGCGTCGCGTTATTCGGCCTGATGCAGGCCGGCCTGGTCGCCCAGCCGGCGCACGCCACCGTCCCCGGGGACGCCGACGCCGCCATGTCGGCCTTCGTCGACGCCTTCTGGGACCCGGAGAAGAAGTACTTCTACACCAACAGCGACCGCCGTGTGCACGAGCACGCCCACGGGCCGGAGGACGGGCTCTACACCGACTTCTGGTGGGAGGCTCAGCTGTGGGAGCTGGTGATGGACGCTTACGAGCGCACCCGCAGCCAGGAATACCGGCAGATGCTCGACGACGTGTACGCGGGCTTCGTCGCCTACTACCCGGACTTCGCCAACGACTACAACGACGATCTCGGGTGGTGGGCGCTGGCGAGCGCGCGGGCGTACGAGCTGACCGGGGACGAGACGTACCTGAACCGGTCGAAACAGTTGTTCGAGCGGATCTGGGCCGAGCGCGACGACACGCACGGCGGCGGCATCTGGTGGCGCAGGAGTGAGCGCGACCAGAAGAACGTCGCCACGAACGCCCCCGCGGCGATCACGGCCACCAAGCTGCACGCCGCGACCGGCGACGACTCCTACCTGTCGCGGGCGCGCAACCTGTTCGCCTGGGTGAAGGAGAACCTGCAGGAGGACGGGCACGTCTTCGATCACTTCGAAGCCGACGGCACGCTCGTCAAGTGGGACTTCACCTACAATTTCGGCACCTACATCGGCGCCGCGGCCGCGCTCTACGAGGCGACGGGCACGGCCTCCTACCTCGCCGACGCCCGCGCCGCCGCCGACTGGGCCACCGCCAACCTCACCAACGGCGGCACCCTGCTGCACGAGGGCGTCAACGACGGGGGCGGCTTCAAGGCGCTGCTGATCCGCTATCTCAACGTGCTGGTGACCCGGCACGGCCAGGCGAAGTATCTGCCGTTCCTGCAGCGCAACGCCACCCAGGCCTGGCAGCACAGGCGTCCTTCCGACGACCTGATGGGCCCCGACTGGTCCGCGCCCGCGCCGGACACGTTCCTGCAGAGCCTGACCGCGGCGGCGCCCGTCAGCATGCTCCAGCTCGTCAAGCCCGATGGCAACGGCGGGATCCAGCCGGAGAACGGCGTCTACGAGGCCGAGAACGCGCGCTCTGAGGGCATCGGCGGGGAGAGCACCCAGCCAGGCTACACCGGCAGGGGTTACCTCGCCGGCTGGAACGCCGCAGGTCAGGCGCTGACCATTCACGTGAACGTCGGCCGCGCCGTGCCCCACCAGCTGCGCTTCCGCTACGCCGCGGGCGCGGGCGACGCCGGCCGCCGCATCCTCGTGAACGGCGCTCAGGCCGCCGACCTGCGCTTCCCCGCCACGGAGGGCGGCTGGGGCGACTGGAGCACCGCCGTGCTCGACGGGGTCCAGCTGAAGCGCGGGCACAACACGATCCGAATGGAGCTGGGCGCCGGCAACTTCCTCAACCTCGACGCGATGACCCTCAGCGACCGGCGCACGTGAGACCGGCTCATGTTGGGCCTTGCGGGGCCCATGACGGCGGCGAGTCCTGCCCGATCCGATCGCCGGCCTGCTCCCGCCCGGCGTCTCGCTGCCGCTCTATCCGCCCGCGCCGCACTGCAACACCAGGGGGCTGACCGCGCTCGGCGAGCACATGATCAAGGGCATGATCGAACGCGGCATGCTGGTCGAGATCGACCACATGAGCGTGAAGGCCGCCGGGCGTGCGCTCGACCTGCTGGAAGCCGCCCGGTACCCGGGCGTGATCTCCTCTCACAGCTGGACAGACCCGCACTATTTCGAGCGTGTCTACGCACTCGGCGGCATGATCAACCAGTACGGGCACGACGCCGAGCACTTCGTCGCCGAGTGGGCCCGCACCGAGCCGCCCAGGCAGCAGCACGGGATCGCGGGCTACGGCTACGGCCTGGACGTCAACGGGATGGGGCGGCTGCCGGGGCCGAGGGCCGCCAACGCGGCCGACCCTGTGACGTACCCGTTCACCTCCTTCGACGGCGGCGTGAGCTTCGACCGGCTGCGCACCGGCGAGCGGGTCCGGGACGTCAACACCGACGGGGTCGCCAACTACGGCCTGGTGCCCGACTGGATCGAGGACATGCGGATCATCGCCGGCGACGAGATCGTGCGGGACATGGCGGCGAGGGCAAGTGCGTGTGCAGCCGGATCGAGGCGCTGTTCCTGAAGCAGGACCAGAGCGCCGTCTTCTCCGCCACGTTCGCCGCACCGCCCGCGGACGTGGGATCGGTGGACGTGCACATTCCCAACGTGGGGACGCTGGCGAATGTACCGATCAGCTAGCGCGCTGGCCCTGTCGCTGCTCGTGGCGCTCACGCCTTCCCCCTCGCCCTCGGCTCCCGTCCAGGTGCCCGTGGAGGGAGGGCAGCCCGCCACCGCGCCGGTGCTCGACATCAGCGGCGAGATCCTCGACATCTCCGAGCGGATCTCCAATCTCGACGAGTCGGTGACCAACGAGACCAGCGGCAGGGAACGCACGATCACGGTGGCCGCCGACGTGCTGTTCGCCTTCGACAAGGCCACGCTGACCGGCAAGGCCGAGCGCCGGCTGGAGCAGGTGGCCGAGCTGCTCAAGGCCGAGGCGGCGGGAAAGCCGGTGAAGATCGACGGCTACACCGACGCCAAGGGCTCCGGCTCCTACAACCTGGAGCTGTCGCGCAAGCGGGCGGAGGCGGTGCGCGACGCGCTCGGCAAGCTGGCGCCGGGAACCGAGTTCGCCGTGGCCGGCCACGGCGAAGCCGGCTCTGTCGCGCCCAACGCCCTGCCCGACGGAGGCGACAACCCCAAGGGCCGCGCGAAGAACCGCAGGGTGGAGATCGGCTTCACCCGCTGAACCGGGCTCACATCCCCGCGGTGAGCCGGGCCGCCACCCGCATCTTGCTCATCGCGTCCAGCGCCGCCACCTTGTACGACTCGGCTGCGACGTGCCCGTGGCGATCACGATTGCGGATGGCCTGGATCTCCCTGCCGATCACGTGCTGCGTGCGCACACCGAGATCGGCGACGGTGATCTCTTCCTTGACGCGGTAGCTGGCGCCGTACAGCTCGCGCTGGTTGAGGCCCGTGAGATAGAGCACCGCCTCGCGCAGCGTCTTCGACAAGTCGTGCCGGTGTTGACGCACACGCCGCCGATCATGTGCCGCTTCTCGACTATCGCTAGGTTCCTGCCTAGTCTCGCCGCCGCGATCGCGGCCTTCTGCCCGCCCCGCCCGGAACCCAGGACCACCACAGCGAAATCCGCCACACCGGCCAGTCTGGGGGTGGGGCGGCAGCGGGAAAAGCCCTTCCTGCAAGACTTCGTCGTATGATGCGCGCATTCTGCCAGGTAGACGTCTTCACCGACGTCCCCTACCGCGGCAACCCGCTGGCCGTGGTGGTCGACGGCGAAGGGCTGAGCACCGAGGACATGCGGCGCTTCGCCGCGTGGACCAACCTGTCCGAAACCACCTTCCTGCTGCCGCCGGCCGCTCCGGAGGCCGACTACCGGGTACGGATCTTCACCCCGACCGGCGAGCTGCCCTTCGCCGGGCACCCTACGCTCGGCACCTGCCACGCCTGGCTGGAGGCCGGGGGAGTGCCGCGCGAGGACGGCGAGATCACGCAGGAGTGCGGAGCGGGGCTCATCCGGTTGCGCAGGACGGACGCCGGGCTCGCGTTCCAGGCGCCGCCGCTGCTGCGCTCCGGCCCCGTGGAGGACGAGCTCGTCGAGCTGGTCTCCGAGGCCCTGCGGATTCCCAGGGACGACATGGTCGACGTCGAGTGGGCCGACAACGGCCCCGGATGGGTGGCGGTGCTGCTCGCCGACGCCGACTCCGTCCTCGCGGTCCGGCCCGGTCCCGTGCCGCACGACGTCGGCGTGGTGGGGCCGTACCCGGAGGGCTCGCCGTGCGCCTTCGAGCTACGGGCCTTCACCCCCGTGCACGGCACCACCGTGGAGGACCCCGTGACCGGCAGCCTGAACGCGTCGGTGGCGCAGTGGCTGCTGCGGACCGGGCGGGCCACGGCGCCGTACGTGGCGAGCCAGGGCGCCGCGCTCGGACGCGCCGGGCGGGTGCACGTCTCCACCGGCGAGCAGGGCGAGGTCTGGGTGGGCGGCTCGGTCGTCACCTGCGTCAGCGGGCGGGTCGTGTTGTGAACCTGACCTCGTCACCCGGCCTCAGCTGCGCCGCCACCGCCAGGTCGGCCGCCGTCACGACGGCGATCACCGGGTAGCCGCCCGTCGGGGGGTGGTCGGCGAGGAAGACGATCGGCTGCCCGCTCGGAGGCACCTGCACGGCCCCGGCGACCATGCCCTCGCTCGGCAGCTCGCCCTCCTTGGCGCGTACCAGCTCGGGTCCGCTCAGCCGCACCCCGACGCGGTTGCTGTCCTGGCTCACGACGTACGGCCCCGCGCACAGCGCCGCCGGCGCCTCGGGCGTGAACCAGTCGTCGCGCGGCCCCGGCAGCACGCGCAGCACGGCGGGCCTCGGTCCGGGCAGGGGCGCGAGGTCGGCGACGATGTCACCCCCCGGCGGGCCGACCGGCAGCAGCGTCCCGGCCCGCAGCGGCTCGGGGCCGAGCTCCGACAGCGAGTCGGTCGATCGGCTGCCGAGCACCGGTTCGACCGCGATCCCCCCGCGCACGGCCAGATAGGTGCGCAGCCCCCACGCAGGCGTTCCCAGCCGCAGCTCCGCCCCCGCGGGCACCCAGAACGGCACCCCCATCCCGGCCCGCGCGCCCGCCCGCCGGGCGTTCTCCCGCTGATCCGCCGCGGGCCGGCCAGGGGAC
>NZ_JAAAHR010000166.1:0-21555 GCF_009908215.1 Nonomuraea sp. K271
GGTACGGGCCGCCCCCCTGCGGCTGCGGCTGGCGGTAGCCCGGCGGCGGCCATGGCAACGAGGGTGGCCGTTGGGGCTGCCCTGGCCCTTGTGGCGGGGGTGGATACTGCCCGTTCCCTGTCACCGTGTCTCCCCGTTCACGCGGTTGTCTGGTTTCAGTGGCTTTGCGCCGCGACTTGGCGGACCCTTGCCAAATTTGGGGCAAAAGCATACTGATTTATCACCCGTCACGGATGTAGCGGTACTCGGTTACGGTCCGAAATCATTCGAGGTGATCTCCGCTATCTTTCGGTCCCGAGGGCGGGCGGTGTCCTAGCTTCTTTGGCATGAATCTCCAGCAGCTCCGCTATGTGGTCGCGACTGCGGAGCACCGCACCATGACCGACGCGGCAAGATCGCTCTACATCGCGCAACCCGCACTGTCGCGGGCCATCCGCGATCTTGAGCGGGAGCTCGGCATGACGCTCTTCGCTCGTTCCGGCCGCGGCGTGGTCGTCACCGCGCAAGGTCGCCGGGTGGTGAAACTGGCAAGGGAGGCGCTCGACGCGGTTCACGAGATCGAGGGTCTGTCCAACCACGCCGGCACCACCGAGGCCGAGCTCCGCATCGCCGCCACGCCCAGCCTCGAACCCGGTCTCGCCGGGCGGTTGTTGCCCGCCTACGCGGCCGACCATCCGGGAGTGCGCGTGCACATCGTCCGCTGCGACGGCCGCGACGGCGTCGTCAGCGCCATCAGGGATCAGCGGGCCGATCTCGGGCTCACCGATCTCCCCGTGCCCACCGACCTCATCACCCACCCGCTCGAACGCCAGGAGATCGTGCTGATCTCCCCGCCCGGGCTCGAACTCCCCAACCCCGTGCCGATGGGCAAGCTGAACGGCATGCGCCTGGCGCTGCCCGCCCGCGGCAGCATGCGGCGCAGAGAGCTCGACGCGATGTTCGGCAAGTTCGCGGTGACGCCCGTGGTCGTGCTCGAAACCGACGAGCGCAACGGCTGGCTCAACGCGGTACGCGCCGGTCAGGCGTCCCTGCTGTGGTACCGCGGCATGGCCGAACAGGCCGGTCGCGCAGGCCTGGTGGTGCGCTCACTCGAACCCGCGGTACGCCGGATCATCGCCGTGGTCCACGCCCGGCGCCGCTTGCCGCTCATCGCCCAGGACTTCCTGGCCACCGCAGAAAAGGGGACAGCCGCCTGACCACTTTCGGAACGCTCCATGTCCATCCACGACCAGCTGTGAAGGGCCCGGACCATTCCGAGCCCGGGGCCCTGCCGAGCACCACGTGCCTGTGAGCCGAGCACCACGTGCCTGTGAAGGGCCCATGAAGGCCGCGGACGACGTCGTCGCCGGCCTCTGATTCCCCAGCGCCTCCCGGAACCCCCGCCGGCGTGTGCCTTCCTGGCACGTGACAAGACGCCGTCCAGGCAGTCCCCGGCGAAAGAGCGTTTTCGCGTACGACGCGGCGCAGGGCTCCGGCAGGATCGCCCGCGATGCCTGACACCGCGCACGAGCCCGCGGCAGGGTCGTGGCCCGCACAGGTACGGCGGGCCAGGCCTAGCGGGACACCGGCAGCCGTACCACGGCCCGCAACCCCGGGCCGGCGTCCTCCAGTGAGACCGTGCCGCCATGCGCCCGCACGGTCTCGCGGACGATCGCCAGCCCGAGGCCGGCGCCGCCCTCGTCGCGGCTGCGCCCGGAGTCGAGCCGGGTGAAGCGGTTGAACACCCGATCGCGGTCCTGCTCGGGGATGCCGGGGCCGTCGTCGGTCACCGTCAGCACGCCGTCGCCGGTCAGCGCCACGTCGACCTTGGAGGAGGTGTGGCGTACCGCGTTGTCCATCAGATTCGTCAGCACCCGGCTCAGGTCGAGGGCGTCGCCGCGCACCACGACCGGGTCGCACACCGTCAGCCGTGCCTCGCCGTACCGGTCGACGACCTGGCGCACCACGTCGTCGAGGTCGACGGGCTCGCGCCTGGCGGGCACGCCGCCGCGCTCGTCCAGCCTGGCCAGCGCCAGCAGGTCCTCGGCCAGCCTGGCCAGCCGCATCGTGTCCTCGAGCACGCCCTCGGCGGTCTCCTGCCAGTCCTGGCCGCCAGGGTGCCCGAGCGCCACCTCCAGCTGCAGCCGGATGCTGGCCAGTGGGCTGCGCAACTCGTGCGCGGCGTCGGCGACCAGCGCGCGCTGACGCTGCTCGGCCTCCTCCAGCCGGGCCAGCATGTCGTTGAGCGTCGTGGCCAGCGAGTGCACCTCGTCCCGCGACTGCGGCACCGGCAGGCGGCGCGACCTGGCCGTGTTCGTGACCTCCGCGGCGCCCCTGCGCAGGGCGGAGATCGGCTGCAGCGTACGGCCGATCATGAGCCAGCTCGCCACCGCGAGCAGCACCACGAGCGCGGGCGTGCCGACGAACAACACCCTTGCGGCCGTGGCGAGGCTCGTCTGGATCTCGCTGATGGGCCTGGCCGCCACCACGGTCTGGCCGCGGTCCGCGCGCAGCACGATCACGCGCAGGAACCCCGGCATGGCGTACGGCCGCCCGTCGAGCAGCGTGGCCTGCCCGTCGGCCAGCACCTGAGCCCTGGCCTCCGCGTCGAGCAGCGGCACCAGCCGGTCGGCTCCGTACGTGACGTGCGTGATCCGCCCGCGGTCGTCGATGACCTGCACGATCGTGCCGTCGTGTGTGGTGATCGGGCTGTTCAGCGTCCCGGCGTCGGCCGCCACGCGCACGGCCTGCGCCTGCGCCCTCGTCGACTCGTCCACGGTGTCGATCAGCGCCCGGTCGAGCACGCTGAGCAGCACCGAGGCCGACACCGCCAGCGCCAGCGCCAGCACGGCGGCGGCCGCCACCGTGAGCCGGAACCGCAGCCCCTGCCGCCGCCACCAGGCCAGCGGCGAGTCAGCCACCGTCGCCCGCCAGCCGGTAGCCGGCGCCGCGCACGGTCTGCAGCGCGTTCCTGCCGAAGGGGGCGTCGATCTTGCGCCGGAGGTAGCCGACGTACACCTCGACCACGTTGGGGTCGGTGTCGAAGGTGTCCCACACGTGCTCCAGGATCTCCGTCTTCGACACCACCTCGTCGCGCCTGCGCAGCAGGTATTCCAGCAGCGCGAACTCCCTGGGCGTCAGCTCGACCGGCCGTTCGCCCCGCTGCACCCTGCGCCGCGCCGGGTCGAGCGACAGGTCGCCCGCCACCAGCACCGACGGCCGCCGCCCCGTGTCGCGCCGCAGCAGCGCCCGCAGCCTGGCCACCAGCACCACGTAGGAGAACGGCTTGGTCAGGTAGTCGTCGGCGCCCAGGTCGAGCCCGTCGGCCATGTCGTACTCGCCGTCCTTGGCCGACAACATGAGGATGGGCACCCAGTTCTCCTCGGCGCGCAGCTGCTTGCACACGTTGTAGCCCGACAACTTCGGCAACATGATGTCGAGCACCACGACGTCGTAGTCGCCGTGCCGGGCCGCGTGCAGTCCCTCCTCGCCGTCGTGGGCGAGGTCCACGGCGAACCCCTCCGCCTGGAGCCCCCGCTGGAGCGCGGCGGCCATCCGCCGCTCGTCCTCGACGACAAGCACTCTCATGTGGCGATTCTCCTGTCCTGGGGCTGAGACGGCGCTGAGAAGGCTGAGAGCCGTCTCAGAAAGTCTCAGGTCCGCCTAAGGATGCATGACGCAGGCTCTGAGCATCGACATACGGTAAAGGAGTGAGATGCGAAGAGGAACGTACGTGAGGTGGGGGGTCCCGGTCGCGGCTGCGGCCGTCATCGGAGCCGCCATCGGCGCCGGCCCGGTGATCGCCGCCGTGAGCGGCGATCCCGTCCTGCCGGAGCGCTCGGCCCAGCAGCTGCTGGCCGACGCGGCGTCGGCCACCAGCAAGGCGGGTGGCGTGCCACCGATGTCCGGCACTGTCCAGCAGACGGCGTCGCTCGGCCTGCCCGCGCTGCCCCAGACCGGCGACACCTCGCCGCTCAGCCTGCTGTCCGGCTCGCACGAGGTGAAGGTCTGGTACGGCGCCCACGACAAGGTGCGGATGGCCATCCCGACGCAGCTGAACGAGACCAACCTGATCCTCGACGGCGACCAGGGCTGGTACTGGGACAGCTCCACCAACACCGCGACCAGGCTGACGGTCAAGAAGGGCGCCGGCCAGGAACACCGCACGCCGATGCCGCAGGCGTCCGACCTGACGCCGCAGCAGCTGTCGGAACGGCTGCTGGCCGACGCCGAGCAGTACACCGACGTCCGGGTGATCAACACGGCGGAGGTGGCGGGCCGCCCGGCCTACCAGCTCGTGCTGTCGCCCAAGGCGGAGGGCTCGCTGGTCCAGGAGGTACGCATCGCGCTCGACGGCGAGACGTACGTCCCGCTCCAGGTCCAGGTCTACGCCAAGGGCTCGGCCGAGCCGGCGTTCCAGGTCGGGTTCACGCAGGTGACGTTCACGCCGCCGGCGCCCGAGAACTTCGCCTTCGCCCCGCCCGCGGGCGCCAAGGTGGAGGAGAGGACGCTCGGCGACATGCCCCACGGCGAGCACGTCGCCGAGGAGCGCGCCGAACAGGCCGAGCACGTCAAGGACCGCGTGAAGGTGGTCGGCGACGGCTGGGCGAGCGTGGCGGTCCTGCCCTTCGACCAGAAGGAGCTGGTGGCCAAGGCGGCGCAGGCCCCGAAGGGCGGCGAGCGGTTCGGCCCCGACGCCGACCCGAAGGCGCTGCTCGACAGCGTCCTCAAGTCCGCCACCCCGGTGAGCGGCCCGTGGGGCTCCGGCAAGCTCATCAAGACCAAGCTCGTCACCGCCCTGCTGACCGACGACGGCCGCATGCTGGTCGGCCCGGTCACCCCGGAGGAGATCACCAAGGCGGCGGGCATCAAGTGACCGCCGTCACTCAGGAAGCGGGGGCGCCCTTCGGGGCGGCCCCGCCCCCGGGGGCCGGCCCGGGGGAGAGCGCC
The DNA here is from genome assembly GCF_009908215.1 of Nonomuraea sp. K271. Lineage (NCBI taxonomy): Bacteria > Bacillati > Actinomycetota > Actinomycetes > Streptosporangiales > Streptosporangiaceae > Nonomuraea > Nonomuraea sp. K271. The sequence goes on from NZ_JAAAHR010000166.1 coordinate 4,930, forward strand.
ATCGTCACGCACGGCCTGACGAAGCGTTTCCGCGGCGGCCAGGTCGCCGTGGACGCGCTCGACCTGGCAGTGCCCCGCGGCTCGGTGTTCGGCTTCCTCGGGCCGAACGGCTCGGGCAAGACCACGACGATCCGCATGCTGCTGGGCCTGGTCGCGCCGACGGCCGGCGACTACTCCGTGCTGGACCTGCCCCTGGCCCAGGCGCTGCCCAGGGTCGGCGCGGTGGTCGAGGGACCGGCCTTCTACCCGTACCTGTCCGGCGAGGCCAACCTGCGGCGCTTCGACGCCGCCGACCCGACCGCCCGCGGCGGCACCGCCGCGCGGCGCATCGCCGAGGCGCTGGAACGGGTGGGCCTGTCGGCCGCCGCTGGCAAGCGTTACCGCAACTACTCGCTCGGTATGCGCCAGCGTCTCGCCATCGCCGCCGCCCTGCTCGGCCCACGTGAGCTGCTCATCCTCGACGAGCCGACCAACGGCCTCGACCCGCAGGGCACGCGCGAGGTCCGCTCGCTGGTCAAGGAGATCGCCGCGGACGGCACCACGGTCTTCGTCTCCTCCCATCTGCTGGCCGAGGTCGAGCAGATGTGCACGCACGCCGCGATCATGCGGACCGGCAGGCTCGTGGCGCAGGGCACGATCGCCTCGCTCCGCAGCGGCCTGGTCGTCCGGGTCCGGGTGGAGACGCCCGACGCCGCCGACGCGGCGCGGGTGCTCGGCACGCTTGGCCTGCCCGACGTGCGCCGATCCGGCGCGGAGGTCACCGCCGAGCTGGACGGGCGCGTACCTGAGCAGATCAACGCCGCGCTGGTGGGGGAGGGCGTGGCCGTGCGCGGGCTGGCCGTCGTCCGGCCCAGCCTGGAGGACGTGTTCGTCGGACTGACAGGGGAGGGCTTCGATGTCGACGGCTGAGACGGCGGCCGAGACGCGGACCAGGCGCACACCGGGGCTCGTGCCGGTCGGGGAGACCCTGCGCAGCGCCGAACGCGGGCCGCGGCAGCCCGCCGCGGACCCCGGCACGCCGCCCGCCCGGGTGCCGTGGTCGTTCTGGCGGCTGCTCGGCTCCGAGCTGGGACTGACGTTCCGCCGGCCGCGCAATCTGCTGATGCTGGCCGCCCTGGGGCTCGTGCCGATCGTCATCGGCGTCGCCCTGCGGGTCGTCGCCGCCGAGGACGGCATGGGCGGGATCATCGAGGACGTCGCGGGCAACAGCCTCATGCTGACGTTCGTCTCGTTCTCGTTCCTCGTGCTGCTGTTCATGCCGGTCGTCGTCAGCGTGGTGGCGGGCGACTCGATCGCGGGCGAGGCGGGCGCGGGGACACTGCGCTACCTGCTGGCCGCGCCGTCCGGGCGCACCCGGCTGCTGGCCGTCAAATATCTCAACGCGGTCGTCTTCGCGTACGCCGTCACCGCGGCGGTGGCGCTGCCGGCGCTGGCGACCGGGCTCGTCCTCTTCCCCGCCGGTGACGTGACGCTGCTGTCGGGCACCACGATCTCGATGGGCGACGGGCTGCTGCGCATCGTCATCGCCGTCGGCTACGTGGGCGCGGGCATGGCCGCCCTGGCCGCCGTCGCGCTGGCCATGTCGACGTTCACCGAGGTGTCCATCGGGGCCATCGCCGCCACCATCGTGCTGATCATCGTCTGCCAGGTGCTGCGCGCGATCCCGGAGCTCGGCTCGATCACGCCGTACCTGCTGCCGACGCGGTTCACGAACTTCGACGCGGTTCTGCGCAGCCCCATCGACACCGCGGCGATGGGGGAAGGACTGCTGGCGTTCGGGGCGTACATCCTGTTGTTCGGCTCGATCGCCTGGGCCCGGTTCTCCGGCAAGGACATCACCTCCTGAGACCCGCACACGGACGGGCGTGGGGCGTCCCGGGAGGGCGCCCCACGCCCGTCCGTTAGGAGGAGGCGCGGCGCCGCAGGCCGAGGAAGCCGATGACGACGCCGGCCACACCCACCACCAGGCCCGCGCCGCCCAGCAGGCGGGCCGTCCCGTCGGACGCCGACGCCGCCGCCACCGGGGCGACCGAGGGCGTGGCACCTGCGGCGGCGGCGGACGGAGAGGCGGAGGTCGCCGTGTCGCCGCCGGCGGCGGGCACCAGCTTGAGCAGCGGGGCGGGGTGCTCGGCCTCGGTGCCGTCGGCCTTGGGGGCCTCCGACCAGTCGACGACCTCGCCTCCGGAGTAGGTCTGCTTCGTCGGGAACATCAGGGAACCGGTGTCGGTGGGCAACTGGCCCATGGACACCTCGAACTCCTGGAACTGGCCCGGCTCGATCTCGCCGCCCGACCAGACGACCTTGGTGACGGCCTCCTCCAGCTCGCCGTACTCGGTCTTGACCGGCGCGGGCAGCTTGCCCTCGGTGACCTTGACGTCCCACCCGGGGACGGGCTTGACCGACACGAAGGCCAGCGGGTGGTCGGTGGGGAAGGAGACCTCGATCTTGGTGGTCGAGGCGTTGTCGCGCTCGTTCGGCACCCGGAAGGCGACCTTGGTGAACGAGCCCTGCTCGGCGGTGCCGGGCTGGACCGTGACGTGGGCCAGCGCGGGCAGGGCGAGGCCGGCGGTGAGAGCGGTGGCGGCGGCGAGCACGGTCGCCGCGCGGCGTGCGAAGGACATGCGGAAACTCCACTTGGTTGAAAGGTGATGGGGCGTCAGAGGTCAGGCGGGAAGTGGAGGACCACGCCTGGCCACGCAGTGCCGGAAGCCCGGCTGGAGCGGCACCACCCTGGTGCGGACGATCGCCGCGGCGGGCCGAGGGGAGGACACGGCGAGCGGTGCGAGCAGCACGAGACGGTGGCCGATGCGGCGCAGCAGCGACCAGAGGGCGGCCTCGCCGCGCGAGAGCCACAGGCCCGTGATCACCGTGGCCGTCAGGTGCGTGAGCAACATGCCGGTGCCGACGGCCAGGCCTCCCTGGGCGTGGCCGTGCACCGAGACGTAGGACGCGCCGTCGCCGGCGAACAGTTCGTGCAGCCCGAGTTGCGCGCCGACGAGCACGAGGTTGATCGTCGGGGCCGAGCGCTCCCTGCCGCACAGCGCGAGTCCCAGCGCGGACACGCACGCGAGCCCGAGCGCGGCGGTCCACGGCGCCGGTGCGTCGCCGCCGCCCAGCACGTGGGCGAGGGCGGCGAGGGTCACGCAGACAGCGGCGAAGGCGGCCGTCCGCGCGAGCCTGAGAGGAAGTCGCGCGCCCATGAGTGTGCCCCATGTTCTCACGGGGCAGGGGCATATGAGGTCCTGAGATCGAAGCTGCACAATGCCTGGGCCGAAAATGGCTTTTGTCGCTAGGGTCGTGCCCACCACGTCGACATTGAGGTGAGAACGTTGCGGCACTTAGCTGGTTTGCTCATCGGGCTTGTGGTGACGGCCGCTGTGCTGGCAGGCGGAGGATGGGCCGTCCAGCAGGCGGCGGGAAGTTCCGTGGCGGCCGCACCCGACAGCCAGACGTTGTGGATCGCGCTCGGCTCGATGGCCGCCGTGGGACTGGTGGTCGGCCTCGTGGTGGCGGGGCGGGTCTCGCCGCTGGCGACGTTCCTGCCGTCGATGGTGCTGCTGGCCTGGACGGTCGTCTACGCGCTCGACGTGAACAGGGCGCTGTCGTTCGTCCCCGTCGAGCCGTCGATGCACCAGCTCGTCAGGGAGGCCGGCGCCGGCGCGAGGACACTGCTGACGACGGGCGTGTTCGCCCTGCTCGGCGTGGCCCTGTTCATCCCCGTGCTGATGCCGTCGCGCTGGTCGAGACGTGACGACGACGACGTCGACGAGGAGTACGAGACCACGCCGGAGCGCAGCTACTACTAGGCGGTGCGGCTGCCGGTGTAGAGGCGGGCGACCACCTCCTCGATGTCGGACTGGTCGGGGGCCGTGGCCATGAGGTCGCCGAGTGTCCCGTCGAAGGCCAGCCGGCCGTGGTCGATCAGCATGACCCGCCGGCACAGGCGCTCGATGTCGCCCAGGTCGTGCGTGGTGAGCAGCACGGTGGTGCCGCGCTCGGCGTTGAGCCGCTTGAGGAAGTCGCGGATGCCGGCCTTGCTGACCACGTCGAGCCCGATCGTCGGCTCGTCGAGCACCAGCACGTCGGGGGCGTGCAGCAGCGCCGCCGCGAGGTCGCCGCGCATGCGCTGCCCCAGGCTGAGCTGGCGCACCGGTGTGCGGATGAAGGAGCTGAGGTCGAGCGTGGTGATCAGCTCGTCGAGCCGCGTGCGGTACGCGTGGCGATCTACTTTGTAAAGGTGTCGGATCAGTTCAAAACTGTCGGCCAGCGGCAGATCCCACCACAACGTCGTACGCTGCCCGAACACCACGCCGATCCGCCGGGCCAGGGTGGTGCGCCTGCGCGACGGTTCCAGGCCGGCCACCCGCACCGTTCCCGAGGTGGGCGTGAGGATGCCGCACAACATCTTGATCGTGGTGGACTTGCCCGCGCCGTTGGGCCCGAGGTAGCCGACGAACTCTCCCGGCGCGATGGTGAACGACAGGTCGCGTACGGCGTGGACGAGGTTTCGTTTCACCTTGAACGAGCGCCCGGCCCGATCAAGCTCGATCATGGTCAACTCCCCGTGGATCGGTAGTGCCTGATGCCCTGCCGCCAGGCGAGCCCGGCCGCCAGGGCGAGGGCCAGCGCGGCGGCCGGCCCGAGGAAACGCATGAACTCCGGCGTGCCGAAGGGATCGTCCCTGCCCAGCACGTACAGGCCCGGCTGCCAGTTGACGAAGGCCATCGGGAGCACGTAAGTGACGCCCTTGACCAGGTCGCGGGTGTAGATGGCGAGGGGGTACTGGGTGAGCTGCTGGCCGCCGTAGGTGAAGGCGTTGCCCAGCTCCGGCGCGTCCGTGAGCAGGAACTGAGCCGCGCCGACCAGCGTCCAGACCGCGGCGAAGATGACGAACCCGGTGACCACCATGACGGGGATCATCCAGAGTCGCCGTCCCTCCAGATCGAGCACCGCGACGGCGTAGCCGAGCACGAGCACGGCCTGCAGCACGCGGCCGAGCCTGTTGGGGTTGAAGCGGTCGGTGGTGAGCTGCAGCCACGAGCTGACGGGTCTGATGAGGAACGTGTCGAAGGTGCCGGCCTTGATGTGCTGGCTGACCCGGTCGATGTTGCTGACGAGGAGGTCGCAGAGGGCGAACGACACGCCCGCGGAGCCGTACAGGAAGAGCACCTCGTCGCGGGAGAACCCGGCGAGGGTGGTGGTGTTGGCGAAGACGATGAAAATCACGGCGACGTCGAGCGTGGTCGTGGTGATGCCGAGCACGGTCATCAGCGCGAAGGAGGCGGGATAGGCGGCGGCGGCTCGGGTCCAGGTCCAGGCCAGCCGGGCATAGAGGCTAACCACCCTGGATCACCACCTTGTGGCGGATCGCCCTGGTGGCCAGCGCGCCGAGCGCGAGCAGGACCGTCGCCCAGAACGCCTGGAAGGCGAGTGTCTCCATGACGGCGGCCTTGCCGAGGTAGAGGTCGGTGGGCAGCTGGACCATGGCGGCCCACGGCAGCGACCTGGCGACGTCGGCCAGCCACCCGGGGAAGATGTGCAGGGGCAGCATCATGCCGCTGAAGAACGTGGTGAGCACCATCGACAGGACGGCCACGCCGCGGTCGTCGATGAGCCAGCAGACCGACAGCGCGATGAGGTAGCGCCAGCCGAAGCTGACGACGACGGCGAGCGCGAAGCCGGCCATGAACGCCGCCCACCTGCCGGGGTCGCCGGGGACGACGACGCCGAAGACGGCCGCGCCGACCAGCATGGGCGGGATGCCGCGGACCAGGAACAGGTAGGAGGCCCTGCCGACGTCCTCGGCGAAGGACCAGGCCTGGAGCGGGGCCGGGCGGACGAGGTCGAGCGCGATGTCGCCGCTGCGGATGCGTTCGGGTATGGCGAGGCCGCCGCCGAACAGCTGCATCGGCGCGATGAACGCCTGGGTGACGAAGCAGTAGGTGATGGCGTCGGTGATGTCGTAGCCGGCCAGGCCGGGGCGGGCCTGCCACAACGCGATGAGGATGTAGGCGCGCAGGACGCCGAACACGCTGTTGGTGAAGGCGCCGGCGAGCGCGGCTGCGACGTAGGTGGAGTGTTTCCTGAAGCCGTACCGGACGAGCCGGGCGTAGAGCGGTATGGTTTTGCACCTCCGGGGGGTGATGACACGGTGACATACCGTGTCCGGACCCGTGCGCGGGTCTGCCGACGAGAAAGCAGGAAATTATCCGCTGGAGGGTCGGGGGCTCGCAACGCAATTTGGAGCTGCGGGGATCGGATCCGTACTGACCGGTAGGAGCGGATGAGAAGGGGAAGGGGTCTTACCGGAGGACCGATATGCGCATAGATGGGGACGTAGTTCCTCAATACCCCCTGAGCTGGCAGGCCCGCGCGCTCACCGGTTTCATGCGCGGCACCGTGAAGCCCGCGTCCAGCCTGTTGATGCGCCATCCGCTGGCGCTGGTCTGCGCGGCCAGGCTGGGGGACCTCGCGCGGCTGGTGCAACTGCCGTACCCCGAGCAGGTCGCGGTCGCGCCCGCGCACCTGTCGTCGTGCGGCGGCGAGTGGGTGCGCGGCGGGGAAGGGCTCGACGAGCGCAAGGTCGTGCTCTACTTCCACGGAGGCGGGTACTTCTCGTGCTCGCCGGGGACGCACCGGCCGATCACGTGGCGGTTGTCGGCCGCGGCCGGGCGGCCGGTGCTGGCGCTGGACTACCGGCAGGGGCCGGTGCACACGCTGGCCGACTCGCTGTCCGACGCGATGGACGCCTACGACTGCCTGCTCGGGCGTGGCCACGCGGCCGGGGACATCGTGCTCGCGGGCGACTCGGCCGGCGGCCACCTGACGCTGGCGACCCTGCTCGCGCTGCGCGACCGGGGACTGCCCCTGCCCGCCGCCGCGATCTGCCTGTCGCCGTGGACGGACCTGACCGACGCTCCGCGGCGCGCGAACCGCTGGCAGGACCCCATGCTCCCGGAGAGCCGGGTGCGCTGGCTGGCCCGCCGGTGGACCTCCGGCCTGGATCCGCGGGATCCGCTGGTGTCGCCGGTGCACGGCGACTTCACGGCGCTGCCGCCTCTCATGATCGTGACGGGGTCGACGGAGGTGCTGCGCGACGAGGGCAGGCGCGTCGCCGAGCGGGCCCGTCGGGCGGGGGTGGCGGTCAGATATGAGGAGTGGGACCGTATGCCGCACGTCTTCCCGATCCTGGCGGACGTGCTGCCGGAGGCGCGGCTGGCGTTCCGTCACATCGCGAGATTTCTGGGGGCGGTGGCCGGACGGCCGGGCTCACTGGAGGATCCGGCCGCGGCATGAATTACGTCGTGTCCCTTTTTTATGGCGATCGGCCTGCGGCTGGCGATCGGAAGCATGTAAGGTTAGGTATACCTAACCTGAGTCAGGGGGCTGTTCGAATGGCTGAGAAGCCCGCAGATCATCACCAGGGCGTCGTCCTGCGGACCGAGTGGATCTCGCGGCACATGGTACGCGTCGTGCTGGGGGGTGACGGGCTGTCCGGCTTCGCCACCACGGGGTTCACCGACCACTACGTCAAGCTGGTCTTCCTGTACGACGACGTCGACTACCCCAAGCCGTTCAGCGTGAAGGAGTGCCGCGAGACGATGCCGCGCGAGCACTGGCCACGGCTGCGCACCTACACCGTGCGCGCCTGGGACCCCGACGCCCGCGAGCTGACCCTCGACTTCGTCGTGCACGGCGACGAGGGGCTGGCCGGGCCATGGGCCGCCGCGGCGAAGCCGGGGGACGTGCTGCTCATGCTCGGCCCCGGCGGCGGCTACGCACCCGACTCCGGGGCGGGCTGGCACCTCCTCGTGGGTGACGAGAGCGCGCTGCCCGCGATCGCGGCCTCGCTCGAAGCGCTGCGGGAAGGGGCACTCGCGCACGTCCTGGTCGAGGTGGACGGGCCCGGCGACGAGCAGAAGCTCGACACCGCCGCCGACGCGCGGATCCTGTGGCTCTACCGGGGCGAGCGTCCCGTGGGCCAGGCGCTCGTGGAGGCGGTGCGGGAGCTGGAGTTCCCCGAGGGCGACGTGCACGCGTTCGTGCACGGGGAGGCGGGGTTCGTGAAGGTGCTGCGCCGGCACCTGCGGCTGGAACGGGCGATCCCGATGGACCGGCTGTCCATCTCCGGCTACTGGCGCGCGGGCGTGGACGACGAGGGCTGGCGGGCGGTCAAGAAGGATTGGAACCGCCAGGTCGAGGCGGAGGAGGCCGCCGCCATCGCGTCCTGAACCCGGTCCCCGCCAGGAACGGAACACCACATACGCCCCACGGCTTCCTCACCCCGGAGGAACGATCGCCTTACCTCTGATACCGCTTGCGCAAGACGTACGGAAAGCCCGCCTGGATGCGGTCACAGTGTGCTGTGCCATGGTCCAGACAGGAAGGGCGAAACCCGGATGGCGCGTGGTGCGAGTGACCTGCCTGCCGGCGTGCGACCGCTTACGGTGGGCGACCCGGTCATCATCGGGCGATATCTGCTGCTGGGCCGCCTCGGTGCGGGCGGAATGGGAGTCGTCTACCTGGCCGAACACGCTCAGAGTGGCCTGGTAGCGCTCAAGACACCCCATACGGTGCATCTCAACGATGCCACGTTGCGCGCCCGCTTCGCCGAGGAAGTGGCTTTCTCGCGCAGACTGGTGCCGTTCTGCACGGCGGCGGTCGTCGAGGACGGCACCGACCACGACCGGCCCTATCTGGTCACCGAGTACATCCCGGGCCCCGCCCTCTCCCAGGTCGCGTTCGCGGAGGGGCCGCTGACTCCCGACCGGGCCTACGGTGTGGCGCTCGGCGTCGCCGCCGCGCTGGTCGCCGCCCACGAGGCCGGGCTGGTGCACCGGGACCTCAAGCCGGCCAACGTGCTGCTGTCGGCGCGAGGGCCGCGCGTCATCGACTTCGGCATCGCCCGCGACGTCGACACGCTCTCCGCCCACACGCAGGCCGGCCAGGTCATGGGCAGTCCCGGGTGGGTGGCGCCCGAGCGGCTGACGGGCGCGGCGGCACTGCCGGCGTCCGACGTGTTCGCGTGGGGGTGCCTGGTGGCGTTCGCGGCCACGGGGCACCACCCGTTCGGGAGCGGGGAGGCGGACGTGCTGACCCGGCGCATCCTGTTCGAGCCGCCGCGGGCCGAGGGCGTGCCCGCCCTGCTGCGGCCCGCCGTCGAGGCGGCGCTGGCCAAGGAGCCCGCCGACCGGCCCCGGGCCGCCGACCTGCTGCGGGTGCTGCTCGCCGCCGGCGGCGTCGGCGATCCGCAGGATCTGCGCCGGGCGGTCGACGAGGTGCTGCGAAAGATCTGGACTCCCGTGCCGTACCCGCCGGGAGGGGGACGGGTACGGCACGGTGACGCCGCCCCCGGAGAGCCGGACGGCGCGTGCTCCGGCGGGGCGTGCGGCGAGCCCTCCGGTGAGGCGGTCGTGGATCGTTCCCGCAAGGGCCGGAGGGCCGGGGCGAGCCTCGCCAACGCCGGCTTTGCCGCGCTGGCCACGGTGTCGATCGCGGCCATCACGGTGATCGCGGCCTCAGGAGCGGACGGCACGCCCATCGGAGGCGGCTCGCTGCTGCCCGGCGACCCGCCGTCCGCCGCCCGGCCGGAGGGCAGCGCCGTGTCCACCACACGCCCCACCCCGGCCGGGCGCGTGCCGCCCACCCGGGCCCTGCCTGCCACGGGGCCTGCCACGGGGCCTGCCACGGGGCCTGCCACGGGGCCTGCTACGGGGCCTGCGACGAGGCAGGCGACGGATCCGGTCACGCCCACGGTGTTCGTCACGCGCACCCGTACGCCGGACGGCGCCCGCAGTCCTTCGCCCCAGCGGTGGGACATCCGGCACCCGCGAGCACCTTGGTCCGGCTCCGCCGGGCCGCAGGAGCCCGGCGGGGAAGACCCCGGCGCGTGCGCGGCCCCGGCGGGCAGGAGGCGCGGCGCCATGCCCAGGCGGGACTGCCCGCGGCCGTCGTCGTCGATCACCACGATCCCCCAGGACGGGCCCGGCGAGTCGCCAGGTCCGTCCACGCCCGCCCCTGACACTCCGACGCCCACTAGCTCGTCATGACAAAGGCCGCGCCAGCGCTGGGGAGGACTGACGCGGCCGCCGCCGGGGACCCTCCCATGCCCTGGAGGTGGCCGGCGCGTTCAGGTGCTCAGTGGGCGAACTGCTCCTCCTCGGTCGAGCCCTTGAGCGCGGTCGTCGAGGAGTCGGGGGCCACGGCCGTGCTGACCAGATCGAAGTAGCCGGTGCCGACCTCGCGCTGGTGCCGGGTCGCGGTGTAGCCGCGCGCCTCGGCGGCGAACTCCGCCTCCTGCAGCTCCACGTACGCCGGCATGCCGTCGCCCGCGTACCCCCGGGCCAGGTCGAACATGGAGTAGTTGAGGGAGTGGAAGCCGGCCAGCGTGATGAACTGGAACTTGTACCCCATGTGGCCCAGTTCCCGTTGGAACTTGGCGATCGTGGAGTCGTCCAAATGCTTCTTCCAGTTGAACGACGGCGAGCAGTTGTAGGCGAGCAGCTGGTCCGGGTGCTCGGCCTTGATCGCCTCGGCGAACTCGCGGGCGATCTGCAGGTCGGGCGTGCCGGTCTCCATCCAGAGCAGGTCGGAGTGCGGCGCGTACGCCAGGCCGCGCGCGATGCACGCCTCCAGCCCGTTCCTGACCCGGTAGAAGCCTTCGGCGGTGCGCTCGCCGGTGGTGAACGCCTGGTCGCGCGGGTCCACGTCACTGGTCAGCAGCGTCGCGGCCTGGGCGTCGGTCCGCGCGATGATCAGTGAGGGGACGCCGCAGACGTCGGCGGCGAGGCGGGCGGCGTTGAGTGTCTTGACGTGCTGGCCGGTGGGGATCAGCACCTTGCCGCCGAGGTGGCCGCACTTCTTCTCGGAGGCGAGCTGATCCTCCCAGTGCACGCCCGCGGCGCCGGCCGCGATCATGCCTTTCATCAGCTCGAAGGCGTTGAGCACGCCGCCGAACCCGGCCTCCGCGTCGGCCACGATCGGAGCCAGCCAGTGCGGGCTCTCGACGCCTTCCGACCACGTGATCTGGTCGGCCCGCAGCAGCGCGTTGTTGATGCGGCGGACGACGGCCGGCACGGAGTTGGCCGGGTACAGGCTCTGGTCGGGGTAGGTGTGCCCGCCCAGGTTGGCGTCGGCGGCGACCTGCCAGCCGGACAGGTAGATCGCCTTCAGCCCGGCCTTCACCTGCTGGACGGCCTGGTTGCCGGTGAGTGCGCCGAGCGAGGCGACGTAGTCCTCGGTGTGCAGCAGGGCCCACAGCCGCTCGGCGCCGAGCCGGGCGAGCGTGTGCTCCTCCTGGACGCTGCCGCGCAGCCGGATCACGTCCTCGGCGCTGTACGTACGCTCGATGCCCGCCCACCGCGGATCGTGGTCCCATTCGTCCTGTAGCTGCTCGGCAGCTCCCTTGAGGCGATCCTTCATGATCACTCCTTCGTCGTCCCCTGGGGCTTACGCCGAGTCTCTGCCCCGGGTCACACGGTCGAAAGTCGGCGACGACGAGAAGGTTTACGAAAATTATCGAAATATGCTCTACCTGCCGGTATTCTTCTGAGAAGAAATCGCGAGTTTTCCACGAACCGGCATGCTCGTATTCGTTCGCGTCCGGCCGGCGGCACGGCGGTCACCTCCTGCCGCTGATGGCGATGCGCACCAGATTGCGCTTCCGCCCCGTACGGAGCGCGGCGGGACGGGTCGAGGGCCCGCTTGGGCTCGCCGCCGAACCACTCGCCCGCCGGCCCGGTCGCGATGGCGCGCATCGGGCTGGACCCGCGCTGCCCGGCCGTGACGGTTCCCGTACCCGGGACACGGGTTCCGGCCTGAGCCGGAACGTGCGGCGCGCGCGTCCGGTGGTGCGGGCGTGCTCCGACCGGCCGAGCGCTTGGTGTCCGAAATCTAGAAAATGGCTGGTTTTTCTGCCTAAGATGCCGACATGGGGCCGTTGCTCGGTGAAGAACCGCTGTCTTTGACGCAGGAGCTGGATCTGATCGCCTTTGGCCAGCGCCTCCGTCACCTGCGTAAACAGCGCGGCCTCACCCTGTCCGACCTCGGATCGCGCGTCGGCAGGGCGCCCAGCCAGCTGTCATTGCTGGAGAACGGCAAGCGCGAGCCCAAGTTGTCGCTGCTCAAGTCGCTCGCCTCGGCCCTCGGCGTGCCCGTCGAGGAACTGCTGCGCCGCCAGCCGCCCAACCGCCGCGCACAGCTCGAGATCGCGCTGGAGGAGGCCCAGCGCGACCCCATCTACGCGGGGCTCGGCCTGCCGCGGCTGAAGGTCTCCGCGCGCGTGCCGAACGACGTGCTCGAACATCTCCTCGGTCTGTACGGCGAACTGCGCGCCCGGCAGGCCCGCGGCACGGCCACCCCTGAGGAGGCCCGGGTCGCCAACGCCGAGCTGCGCCGCCGGCAGCGGGAGGTGGGCAACTATTTCCCCGACATCGAGAAGGCCGCCGCCCAGGCGCTCGACGCCGTCGGCTACCGTACGGGCGCCCTGTCGCAGAGCATGATCCAGGGGCTGGTCACGCACTTCGGCTACACGGTGCACACCGCCCAGGACCTGCCGCGCTCCGTGCGCTCCATCACCGATCTGCGCCACCGGCGCATCTACGTCAAACACGAGCAGCTCGGCATGCACACCCCGCGTACGATCCTGCTCCAGACGCTCGGCCACCTCGCGCTCGGCCACGACAAACCCCGGGACTTCGCCGACTTCCTGCGCCAGCGCACCGAGGCCAACTATTTCGCCGCAGCCGTGCTCGTGCCCGAGCGGGCCGCCGCGCCCTACCTCCAGGAGGCCAAGGCGCAGCGGGCGGTGTCGGTGGAGGACCTGCGCGACGTGTTCGCGGTGTCGTACGAGATGGCCGCCCACCGCTTCACCAACCTGGCCACGCACCATCTCGGGCTCGTCTGCCACTTCGTGCGCAACGACGCCGGAGGCATCATCTACAAGGCGTACGAGAACGACGGCATCGTCTTCCCCGCGGACGAGCAGGGGGCCATCGAGGGGCAGCGCATGTGCCTGCAGTGGTCGGGGCGGCAGGTCTTCGCCTCACCCGACCGGTTCTCGGTGTTCTACCAGTACTCCGACTCGCCCACCGGGACCTATTTCTGCGTGGCCCACGTCGATCCGTCGCGCGAGCGGGACTTCGCCATCACGCTGGGAGTGCCGTACAAGGAGTCGCGCTGGTTCCGGGGGCGCGAGACCACCAACCGCACCCGTTCCGGCTGTCCCAACGGCGACTGCTGCCGCCGCCCGCCCGCCGGGCTGGCCGAACGGTGGGAGGGGTACGCCTGGCCGTCCGCCCGCGCCAACTCCCACGTCCTGGCCGCGTTGCCGCCCGGGTCGTTCCCCGGGGTGGACGAGGCGGACGTCTACACCTTCCTGGAGCGCCACGCCACCACCCCCTAAGCTGAAATGTGGGGATACGGGGGGAGGGGTCGCATGCTGCCTGAGGTGCGTACATGGTTGCGACGCCGTACTTCGTGCGTCACGGACTGGCCGCTGCGGGACCTGGTGGCCGCCAAGGGCCGTACGACGGTGAGCGTGGTGCTCCCGGCCCGCGATGAGCGGGAGACCGTGGGGGAGATCGTCACGGTGATCCGGCGGGAGCTGGGCGGGCTCGTCGACGAGATCGTGGTCATCGACTCGCGCTCCACCGACGACACCGCCTTGGTGGCCGCGCGGGCCGGGGCCACGGTGCACGCCCAGGATGAGATCCTGCCGCGGCTCAAGCCGCTCGACGGCAAGGGGGAGGCGCTCTGGAAGTCGCTGGCGGTCACCTCGGGGGATGTGCTGGTGTTCGCCGACGCCGATATCCGGAAATTTCGACCTTCACTGGTATTTGGGTTGCTCGGACCCATCCTCGCCGACCCGACCGTGGTGTACGCCAAAGCGTGCTATGACCGTCCTCTCAACGGCTGCTCCAACGGCGGCGGCCGCGTCACCGAACTGGTCGCCCGCCCCCTGATCAACCTCCACTGGCCGCGGCTGGCCGGGTTCGTGCAGCCGCTGGCGGGTGAGTACGCCGGCCGGCGCTCCGCCCTGGAACGGGTGCCGTTCCTGACCGGCTACGGCGTGGAGCTCGGGCTGCTCATCGACCTGCTCGAACTGGCGGGGCTGGACGCGTTCGCGCAGGTGGACCTGGGCTCGCGGGAGCACGCGCCGCAGTCCACGGAAGCCTTGGGAGGGATGGCGTCCCAGATCATGCTGGCCGCGTGGTCCCGGCTGGAACGCCAGGGCAAGATCGAGACCTGCCACGCGCCCTCGCTCCGGCTGGCGCAGTTCCGCAGGGCCGGCGACGGGCACGACGTCCTGCTGACCGACATCGGCATCGCCGAACGCCCACCGATGATCACCATGGCGGCCTGAACCCCGTACCACCGGCATCTTCGCGGGCGGCTCTACCCACGGGTAAGGTGTTACCGGCGGTAACGAGCAAGGAGTGCTGCATGAGCGCTTTCTGTCCCGAGCCCAGCGACGACGTGGCCGAGGTGCGCGACTGGGTGCACGCGTTCGCACGCGACGTGATCCGCCCGGCGGGCGCCGAGTGGGACGAGCGCGAGGAAACCCCGTGGCCGGTCATCCAGGAGGCCGCGAAGATCGGGCTCTACTCGCTCGACTTCTTCGCCACCCAGTGGTTCGAGGAGAGCGGGCTGGCACTGCCGGTGGCGTTCGAGGAGATCTTCTGGGGCGACGCGGGCATCGGCCTGTCCATCGTCGGCACCGGGCTGGCGGCCGCGGCCCTGGCCGGCAACGGCACGCCCGAGCAGGTGGGGGAGTGGCTGCCGCAGATGTTCGGCTCCGAAAGCGACGTCAAGCTGGGCGCCTTCTGCGCGTCGGAGCCGGACGCCGGGTCCGACGTCGGCGCCATCCGCACCCGTGCCGTGCCCGACGGGGACGACTGGGTGCTGGACGGCGTCAAGGCGTGGGTCACGAACGGCGGCATCGCGAACGTGCACGTGGTCGTCGCCTCGGTCGACCCGTCACTCGGCACCCGCGGCCAGGCCTCCTTCGTCGTGCCCCCGGGCACGCCCGGCCTGTCCATGGGCCAGAAGTTCCGCAAACACGGCATCCGTGCCTCCCACACGGCCGAGGTCGTACTCGACGACGTCCGCGTACCGGGCTCCTGCCTGCTGGGCGGCAAGGAGAAGCTGGAGGCCCGGCTGAGCCGGGTACGCAACGGGGAACGGGCAGGGGAGCAGGCGGCGATGCGCACGTTCGAGACCACCCGCCCGGCCGTGGCCGCGATGGCCGTGGGCATCGCGCGGGCCGCCTTCGAGTACGCCAGGGACTACGCCCGCGAGAGGGAGCAGTTCGGCCGCCGGATCGGGTCGAACCAGGCCATCGCCTTCCTGCTGGCCGACATGGCGGCCCGGGTCGACATCGCCCGCATGCTGACCTGGCGAGCCGCCTGGATGGCCAGGAACGGCAGGCCCTTCGAACAGGCGGAAGGCTCGATGTCGAAGCTGGTCGCGGGAGAGACGGCGGTGTGGGTGACGGAGCGGGCCATCCAGATCCTGGGCGGGGCCGGCTACACCCGCGACCATCCGGTCGAGCGTTTCCACCGCGACGCCAAGATCTTCACCATCTTCGAGGGCACGTCGGAGATCCAGCGCCTCATCATCGGCAGAGCGGTCACCGGCCTGCCGGTCCACTGAGGACGCCGCACGTCAAAGGGAGGACGTGTCCGCAGCACCGTCATTGCGGCCACCACCCCTGACCGATCCCCCGCCGCTGTGTGACCCTCAGTTCTGGGTCAGTTCTGCTCTGGGTCAGTTCTGCCTCAGCGGCTCCGGGCCGCCGGAACTGTCGGTCAATGGCCTCGCGGACGCGGTCGTGCGACGAAGGCAGCATGTGTCGGCGTGGCCCAGGTACTCGGAGAGACCCGGTTTCATCGTAGTGGCGATGCCGCACGTGCAAGTCATCGATGCCCCAGCGGAACAGCAGCTTGTGCGTACGCGACTTTCCGCTGGGTTTGTCCCAGGGCAGGGTGTACGGCCGCGGGGCGTGGGCGTCGATGTGCGCCGGCCCGTTTCCCTTTATCGGGATGGTTGCCTTTTGCCGATCGGCCTTATACGGCTTTCAGCATGGGCGTTCGCGGCGGCATTTCAGAGATCCGTGTTGTACCGCTTTCCCTTGTAGTACATCTTCACGCCGTAAGCCCCCATGATGATTTCCCGCTTGAACGTGTGCGACGTCCCCTTGGAGATGGCCACCCAGCCGCTGTCCTTGCCCGACCATTCGACGTTGGCCTTGAGCGTGCGCTTGCAGTTGTTCTTGACCGTGACGTAGCGATACGAGTTCCAGCCGCCCTTCTCCGTGACCTTCGAGCACTTCAGCCGGGGATAGCCGGCCGACTGCGCGCTGGCCTGGGTCGTCGTCTGGGCGCCGGCGGATGGGGCGGCGCCCACCATCAGGGCGGCGGCAGCACCGGTCGCCACCAGGGCGGGGAGCACTTTTCTCAACTGCACGCTTGATCCTCTGTGAGGGGGAATTGCCGATGGGGACTCTAGTGGATCCCCACAACGAACTCAATTCCGCTCCTGACCAGCAGTAAAGTCGTAACTTACTTGGCGTGGACGGCCGTCCGGGGCCGGTGCTTGCGTGGCGGTGGGCCGGTAGGACCGCTGTAC
>NZ_JAAAHR010000167.1:0-21083 GCF_009908215.1 Nonomuraea sp. K271
TTCCTCATTGCTCACCACGACGGTCTTCAGCCAACGCAGCATGAGGCGGTTTGAAGCCTCCCTCCGCAGGGCGGCTCCGAAGGGCCAAGACCTTCATCATCCGAGCAGCATCGCTCCAGATCATTCGCCTACATCGAACTCTCCTTCACGTTCAGGACACACGAATACGGCAGAAACGGGCCGCGGGCTTGATCACCGGTCGTAGGATCTGAGGGTTCGCGCTGATTGGTGACGGTTTCCGGAGGTTCGGGTGGCGTCGATCGATCGGACGGCCTACCCGAGGTTCGCGCGGGCCGTGTCTGCTCGGGAGCTGACGGAGGTGTTCACCCCATCGCTGGCCGAAGTGGAGTGGGCGCGTGGCAAGACGCAGGACGATCAGCATCTGCTGGCGCTGCTGGTGTGGTTGAAGGCATACCAGCGGCTTGGGTACTTCCCGAAGCTCGGGGACGTCCCGCCGGTAGTGGCCGAGCACATCCGTGGCGTGGTCGGATTGCCAGAGCAGGTCGTGCTGACCGATGCAGCGGAGCGGTCGGCCAAGCGGCATCGGAGCTTTGTACGCCAGCGCATGGGTGTGGTGTACGACGCGGCCGGCGTACGGGTGGTGGCGGCCGAGGCCATCCGCAAGGCGGTGCAGGCGAAGGACAACCCGGCCGATGTGATCAACGTGGCGCTGGAGGAACTGGTCCGCGCGCAGTGCGAGCTGCCCGGTTACACGACGCTGGACGAGCTGACCAAGAAGATCCGTACCGAGGTCAATCGCGGCTTCTTCACGCTCGTGGCGGACCGGGTCGACCCGGCTGCACGTGCCAGGTTGGCCCGGCTGCTGGTAGTCGATCCGGTCACCCGGCGCAGCGAGTACGACGGCCTGAAGGACGTGGCGCAGGCCGCGTCCCTGGGCCAAGTTCAAGGCGCGTTTGGCGTTCTTGCAGAACCTGGACGCGCTCGGCCCGACAGAGAAATGGCTGGAGGCGATCCCGCCGGGGAAGGTCGCGCACTTCGCGGGCGAAGCGCGAGTGACCGACGTTGCCGACCTGCGCAAGGTACTGGATGAGGACAAGCGGCTCACTCTGATTGTCAGCCTCTTGCACACGGTGCGGACCGGGGTCCGCGACGACGTGGTGACGATGTTCTGCAAGCGGATGGCCGCGATCCACAAGAGGGGCCGCGACCAGCTGGAAACGCTGCGGGAGACGCACCGTGCCGAGCCGAACGGCTCCTGGGCGTGTTCGGCGACGTCCTGGACGGCGTCCGCGAGGCCATGACCTCCGTGGAACAGCAGAACACTGAGGACGGTGCCGACGCCACCATGGGCACACCGGACAACGGTGATGGCCAGGAGGCGGTGACCAAGCGGGCGGGCCGGTTGGTGCTCAAGGCCCTGGACCAAGCCGGAGGTCTGGAGGCGCTCAAGACCGCGCACGAGGCGGTTTCGGCCCATCATGGCAACAACTACCTGCCGCTGCTGGAGCAGCACTACCGCTCGCACCGCTCAGCGTTGTTGACCCTGGTGGAGTCGATCGACCTGGAGTCGACCAACGCCGAGCGCAGCGTTCTGGACGCGGTGGAGTACGTGATGGCCCAGCGCGGCGCCCGTTCCGCGTTCGTCCCCGAGCGCCTCACCGTGGAGCGGCAAGATTCCGATGGCGCCCCGGTGACTGTGACGCTGTCGGTGGCTGTCGACGCGTTCGCTTCGGGGATATGGCGGAAGATCCTCAAGGATCCGGCCCGGCCAGGCATGCTGGTACGCCGCCACCTGGAGGTGTGCGTGTTCTCCTACCTCGCCGCCGAGCTGCGATCAGCGATATCGCGGTGACCGGGTCGGACTCCTACGCCAACCTGCACGACCAGCTCATGTCCTGGGAGGAGTGCGCCCCCCTGGTCGAGAAGTTCTGCACCGAGGCCGGGCTCCCGACCGAGGCCTGCGAGCTGACCGGCCACTACAAGAAGCTCTTGGCCGACACCGCGGCGAGCGTGGACGCCGGCTATCCGGGCAACACCGACCTCCTCCTGGAGGGAGGCCGCCCCGTCCTGCGCCGCCGCAAAGGTGCCGAGCGGAGCGCAGAGGCACTCAAGCTGGAGGAGGCGGTGCATGATCGGCTGCCCCAGCGCGATCTGCTGGACATCCTCACCCGCACCGCCTACCAGCTGGGATGGCACCATCATTTCGGGCCGGCCTCCGGCTCCGACCCGAAGATCAAGGAAGCGCTCGGCCGGTATGCGCTCACGGTGTTCACCTACGGCACTCTGCTTGGTCCGGCCCAGGTCGCCGCGCACATGCGGGGTAAGGTCAGCGCCGCCGAGCTCGCCCTGGCCGCGAACAAGCACGCCACCAGCGAGAAGATCGCCAAAGCATCCACCACGGTGATCAACGCGTTCAACCAGCTCGACATCGCCTCGGTGTGGGGTGACGGCAAGACCGTGGCCGCGGACGGCTCCCAGATTGAGACGTGGGAGAACAACCTGCTCGCCGAGTCCCACATCCGATACGGAGGCTACGGAGGTCTGGCCTACAGACACATCTCCAACACCTACGTCGCCTTGTTCAGCCACTTCATACCCTGTGGGGTGTGGGAGGCGGTCTACATCATCGAGGGCCTGCTGAAGAACGCCTCGGAGATCCAGCCGGACACCATCCACGCGGACACGCAAGGCCAGTCGCTGCCGGTCTTCGGCCTGGCCGCACTTCTGGAATTTGATCTGCTGCCCCGCATCCGCAACTGGCACGACCTGATCTTCTACCGGCCTGACGCCGAGACCCGCTATGAGCACATCGACTCGCTGTTCGGCGACGAGGCGATCGACTGGCGGCTGATCGAAACTCACTGGACTGACCTGCTGCGCACCGCGATCTCCATCCGCCAGAACCGGATCTCCTCGGTCACCCTGCTGCGCAGGCTCGGCAACCACTCCCGCAAGAACCGCCTCTACCGCGCCTTTCGCGAACTCGGCCCCGCGGTGCGCACCATCACGCTCCTGCGCTATCTGTCGGATCCCGACCTGCGCGAGCAGATCACCCAGGTCACCAACCGCAACGAGGCCTTCCACGGCTTCGCCGACTGGCTCATGTTCGGCGGCAAGCTCATCGGCCACAACGATCCCGACTACCACGAGAAGATCATCAAGTTCAACGAGTTGCTGGCCAACTGCGTCATCTACTCGACTTCCTGCGACATCACCGACGCCGCCAACGCCATCGCCGCCGAAGGCCGCCCCGTCGATCACGACGACCTGGCCACCATCTCGCCCTACATCACCCACATCATTCGCCGGTTCGGCAACTGGATCCTCAACCTCAACACGCCAGCCGCTCCCACCACCCGCCTCGATCTTGAGTCTCGCGTCCTGTTCGCCCCCATGACGGGACCGGCGATCATGCTTGGTCTACTTTCTGGATAGACGTTTCTGGACGGCATCGTGACTGGCCGCTAAGGTGTCCAGAAAGGTATACGTTTCTGGACACCGCCGAGGGGGGTGGCAGATGACCGTCTGGGCGTACGCGCGCGTCTCGACGCGTGACCAGAACCCGCAACTCCAGCTCGACGCCCTGGCAGCCAGCGGCTACGACGAACTGGTTGCAGAAAAGGAATCGGGCAAACGCGGTGTCGCGCGGTCGGCATGGGAGGCGCTCCTGGCGCTGCCCAAGGGGGGCGACACCCTGAAGTTCTGGAAGTCCGACCGATGGGGCCGCTCGGCGGGGCACGTGCTGACCACCGTCCACGACCTCCGCGACCGCGGCATCACGGTGGTGTCGCTGACGGAGAACTTCGATCTGAGCAGCAAGGAAGGCCGGTTCATGTTCGCGGTCCTGGCCGCAGCCGCGGAATACGAACTGGAGCTGCGCGCCGAGCGTCAGGCCGAGGGGATCGCCGCCGCCAAGCGCCGCGAAGCCACCGGCGCCATGCTCCCCGGCAAGAAGAAGACCGGCCGGCCGCGCGTGATCGGCCCCGCCGAACTGGCCACACTACGCCGCTTGGTCGACGACGGCGCCTCGGTCACCGAAGCCGCACGCACCCTCAAAATCGGCCGCTCCACCGCCTACGCAGCACTCGCGCGCCGCTGACCAGCAACTATCCCACCCGCATCCCACTTCTGCTCTGGGGCGCCCCAGCAAGATCGTTCTCATCGATAACGGCCGTCCGCCGGTTCCTCCCCCCGTATTCTGCGGATGCTCACGGCGACAAGAGCGTCGGCCTGGTTCAGGCGCCGCTGGAGGTGTCCGTCGCGTTCGGCCTGCCCCGGTCGTCGCCCTGTCCCCACCCAGCCGGGTCACGCCCAACTCGCGCTGATCTGTCCCGTGTCTTGCATCAGGTCCACCTCACCGCGGATCGCCGGGACGTGACACGACGTGACTGGATCTCGGCCTAGCGGTCGTCGGCCACGCTGACTCCGGCGTTGGCCGCGATGCGGCTGTTGAGCATGTACTGGCCGATGCACATGATCAGCTCGACGACCTGGCGATCGGTCAGGTGCCGGCGGACGGTGGCCAGCGTGGCGTCGCTCGCTTTGACATCGTGTACCACTTCGGCGGCGAATCGCAGCACGGCGGTCTGCGCCGGCGTGAAAGCCTCCGAGCCGTAGTCGCCGTTTTCGATCGCGTCGAGCTGGCGCGGGGACAACCCGGCATCACGGGCAGACATTCGGTGGTAGACGTACTCATAGTCCGGCGAACAGTGCCAGGTGGCCACGCAGATTCCTAGTTCGGCCACCGAAGGGTGGAGTGAGCTGTCGTAGAGCACTGCGCGGTTGAAGGCG
This sequence comes from Nonomuraea sp. K271, assembly GCF_009908215.1. Taxonomy (NCBI): domain Bacteria; kingdom Bacillati; phylum Actinomycetota; class Actinomycetes; order Streptosporangiales; family Streptosporangiaceae; genus Nonomuraea; species Nonomuraea sp. K271. Next base: position 4,753 of record NZ_JAAAHR010000167.1, read on the forward strand.
AACCACGACTCGAAAGAGTCTGATGCGTGGGCGTAGATGTGCACGACTCCCAGTCGCCTGGGCATGCTCTCGATGATCGCGCGGACTCCTGGCGGACTCTGGGCCAGGTCGGGGTAGGGCAGGCGGGTCATGGTCATGCCTCCTTGGTGGGTTCGGCGGCGTGGCGGTGTGAGCCGTTCTCGCCGTGGATGGATGCGCGGAAGTCGGCGAAGTCCCCGCTCGGGCCTGGGGCCGTGGGCATGGCATCCAACAGGGCCTGGGTGCGGGCCTTGATGAGGTCGATTCCCGCGCGGTCGGTGTGCACGTAGAGCCGGTCCTCACGGATGGCCTCAAGCACAAGGTCGCCAACATGGTCGGGGGCCACGCCATACGTCGCGAGTGTGGCCTCCACCTTCGGGGTGAGCCGTTCGACCCGGTGCCGGGCTTTGGACAGGCCTTCGGCTCCGCCCGGTTCGGTGAACGCCCTGCACGTGCTACTGGCGATCTTGGTGGCGACCGCGCCCGGGCACAGCACGGTCACCCCGACGGGGGCGCCGGCCGCCTGTAGCTGGTTGCGGAGCGACTCCGACAGGCCGACCACCGCGTACTTGGAGGTCGAGTACATGTAGCCGACGGCGGCGACCAGGCCTGCCGCGGACGCGGTGTTGACGATGTGCGCTGGGGTGCCGCGTTCCAGCATCCGTGGCAGGAAGGTCTGGACGCCGTTGATCACCCCGCCGAGATTGATGCCCAGCGTGAGGTCCCACAAGTCGTAGGTCATGTCGTCGACGGATTCGGGGAAGACGATGCCGGCGTTGTTGCACAGCACCGAGATCGGCCCGAGGCGCCGTTCTGCCTCCGCCGCGGCCTCGGCGAAGCGGCTCCGGTCACGGACGTCGAACTCGAACGTGGCCACCTCGGGGCCGGCTCCCAGCACCACCTCGGCCGCGCGCAGTGCGTCCCGGTCGACATCGACGAGTGCCAGGCGTACGCCCTGCCCGCGCAGGGCGCGGGCGATGCCGAGCCCGATCCCCTGCGCGCCGCCGGTGATGAACGCCGCCGTTCCGGCCAGTTGATCCATGGTCGTCCCTTTTCTGGTAGATGCCGACCTTCAGTCTGCGCCGAAAAATTAGACTGTGTCAAGTTTTAGTCGGTGTCTAGTAGGATGCCGAGCATGGACACCGACCCAGGACTACGCGAGCGCAAGAAGCTGCGCACCCGACGCGAACTCGCCGAAGCCGCCCTGCGCCTGTTCGCGGACCAGGGCTATGAGCCGACCACCGTGGCGCAGATCGCCGCAGCGGCGAACGTGTCACGGGCGACGTTCTTCAACTACTTCACCGACAAGGAAGACGTGCTCTTCGCTGACGCCTCCGCACACGAGGACCTCATGAAGGAGGTGCTCACCGACACCGACCGGGAGGTCACGCCTGGTCAGGCCCTCTTCCAGGCCGTGGAGCGCCTGCTCCAGGCACCCGTCTGGAGCCTGAACCCGGAAAGCGATCTCGTCCCGGTCCGGGCACGCCTGATCGTCACGGAGCCAGCCCTGCGCGCACGGGCCCTGCTCCGCATCGCGGACATACACGCAGCATGGGCCCGCGCGCTCCACGAGGCGTTCCCCGACCGGCTAGACGAGATCGAGGCCGCCACCCTGGCCGGCACCGTGATCGGCGCGGTGCTCGGCGCCGCCGCAACCCACCTGGCCACCGGCGCCGAACACGGCTCACTGCCGGGCATCGTCCGCAAGGCCGCTGAAGCGGCCCTCGCCGGACCGCGCTCGCACCCTCAAGATCGGCCGCTCCACCGTTTATGAGGCTCGGGCCCAACGCTGAGCAGCGGCTTTGTCGTCCGGTGGCCCGTTTTCGCCGTATTCCGGCGGCACCCGAACTAGGCCCATTCGGTTCGTGCTAACGTCAGGCATGTCGCAGAAATCGAACGGAGGCCAGTTGGATAATGCCTGTAGCGGGAGATTATGAAACTGGAGGAGATGGCAGCGGGATCCGCGGTTATGGCGAGGCGGACTCCGCACGAGTCCGTTGTACCGTTAGTCGCGAGCGTCTCATTTCAGTGGTCCTTGACCCACGCGTGTTGCGTTCAGACTCAGAAGAGTTGGCCGCATCGCTTATGGAGGCCGTGAACAAAGCGTTCACAGATGCGCGCGCCAGGTCAGCAGCGGAAATATCTGCCCCCCACATCGACCCACTGGCAATGGCACAACATATGCGAGAGTTGCGCGACAATCTATCCGTTCGAACGAGCCGCATCAATGCCTCCATCAACGAGGGTGTGCTGGAGGTGCGGAGCGAAGTGATGATTTCCAGCGATGTGCCAACCTTGGCATTCGCTGACATGTTCGACCAGTTGATTTGCAGTGTTGGAAGACGTCGGCAGAACATCCAAAGCAGTCACTGAAATACGTGGCGATGGTGGTAACGATGAGAAGGTAAGAGTCGTTTGCGAGCCGGAAGCTCAGATAGTTTCTATGGACAGGACAGTCAGGCGGTTTGCTCGCCGGCGGCGTCGTCGACCTCGCGCAGTTGCGCGAGGTCGACGATTTCCTGCAGCTCGTGCAGCTGGTAGTAGCCAGGCACGTCGATGGCGTGCCCGTCCTGGGTGACCTTGTACCAGACCTCGCCTACCTGCGCGTTCGGCTCCCGCATCCGGGCGAGAAGCCAGTGCGCGCTGCCCCGGTCAGCTTGACCGCCTACGCGCAGGCCGTCCGGCCCTTCGAGGTAGCGGCCCATCACGCCGCCTTGGCCAGCCATGGGGTGAGGTTATGTCGGGCGTCGCCGGCGAGGTCAACTCAAGGAACCCGGCCGACGTGCGATCATCGGTCGTTCTCGGGATCGTTCCCAGCGTCATCGCCGTCACGTGTGCGCCTGGCGTCGTCGAGGAGGGGCTTCCACCGCTTGAGGTAGTCCGGGCAGTCGTCGGTGTGGTGCTCGGTCACCGCGCCGCTTGACCCTGACGCAGGGTCAAGCTTTCAGCATGGTGGCATGACCACGGAAACCAAGGCGATTGATGTCACCGAGCTGTACGACGAGCACAACAATGATGGAGAGCGGGCGGAGAGAGGCGACAGGACGATCCGGCGCTTCACGATCCACCACGACGGCGTCACAATCCCGGTGTCTCGCGGCGGTCAGGGACGACCGCTGGTCCTGTGCCCTGGCCTAAGCTCGACCCAGGCCCACCTGCGCGAGCTGATCGAGCTGCTGAGGCGCGATCACGACGTGGTGACCTTCGACCTGCGGGGGCATGGCCTCGCCTCGACCGCCGACCGGTACTCCTTCGAGGACTTCCTCAACGATCTCGTCGCAGTGATGGCGGAGCTGGGAAACCTCGGCCTCCCAACAGCGCCCGTACTGGTGGGCTACTCGCTGGGCGCCGACTTGGCCGTGCACTATGCCTCCGAGCATCCTGACACCGTCGGCGAGCTTGTTCTCATCGACGGGGCGAACCCGGTGCCCGAACCGTTCATCACCGACGCAGTCCTGCCGGCGTTCCGCGCCATGTGGGAGGACCTGGCGACTCAGCAGGAGGCCGAGCGGGGCACCGCGCGTCAGGTGCTGCTCAGCGCCCAGGAGATTCTCGACCTGAACCTCGAGATCGACGTGATCCGGTCCGAGATCCTCGACCGGTACAGGAACATCGACCGGCCCGTCAGTATGATCATGTCGACCTCGATGGCCGGCGACAGCAGCGAAGGGCCTGCGCCGCGGTTCAACCAGAACTGGCGTGCCGGCGTCGAGCGGCTTGTCCGCGAGCATCCGCACATTGCCACCAGCTGGCTCGACGCCGATCATCAGCTGGTCTTCACCCATGCCCCGCACATCGCGCAGATCATTCTTGATCATCAGGCTCATCCTGTCGGGCGATCTCTTGAGCAGCTCCTGGAGACTGGTCTAATGCTGACCATCGGCGAGCTGGCGTCGTACGCGGGGGTGACGGTGCGTGCGGTGCGGCACTACCACGCCAAGGGGCTGCTGCCGGAGCCTGACCGGGATCACTCCGGTTACCGCAGATACGACGCCGGCGCCGTGATCGAACTGATCAAGATCCGGACCCTCGCCGAGGCCGGGGTTCCGCTGGCACGGGTGCGGGAGCTGCTGCGGGCCGGGCAGGAGGAGTTCGCCGCGGCGGTCGCAGACATCGATAGGCAGCTGCAGGCGGAGATCCGGGAGAGGCAGCGGCACCGGGAGCGAATCGCCCGGCTCGCCTCCGGGGACAGCCTGGTCCTGCCCCCGGAAGTGGTCGAGTATCTCGACCGGATGCGGGCGCTCGGGGTCGACGAGCGGATCGTTCAGGCCGATCGTGATGGCTGGATCCCGCTGGCCGCGCACTCACCCGAGCGAGTCCCGGAGTGGATGGCACGCAAGCGGGAGCAGCTCGACGATCCGCGGCTGGTCGACTTCTACCTCGCCCTGGGCCAGGCTCTTGACCGAGCCGATGACGACCCGCGGCTGGTCGAGCTGGCCGACAAGCTGGCTGCCTACCTCACGCGTATGGCCGACGAGCGGGGCGAGGACTATGTCGACGACATCGATATCGAGCTGCCGCTCGTCAAGCTGATGGACACGCTGGCGTTCGCCACTGTGCCGCCGGCGCGCCGGCTGATCGAACTGCTGAAGCAGCGAGGCTGGACGGGCTGGACCAAGCTCGAGCGCGTGACCTCCACACTGTAGGCGGCAATGGCATCGCTGACCCCGAAGACCGCGAGATCCCTTGGCGTTGGCGGCTCTCGAATGACCCATCGTGAGGACTGCTTGCTCCCCATCGAACTTACGGTGCGTGCGGCGGAGCGGAGGCCTTGGTGGTGACAAAGCCCTTCCGCAAAACCTGCAGGAGCTGTTGCGCATGCCGGGTGCTGGTGCTGGTGAGCGCGGTGCCGCTGGTCAGCGCGAGCACATCGGCAACGGAGAGGTCAGCGCGGATCGTACCAGCTCGTTGAGCCCGGGCAAGGAGCCGTTCCGCGATGGATCTCATAGAGTCGTGCCAGCGTTCGAAAAGCTCGGTACGCGGCGTGCCGCTGTGTTCGCTCGCGGCAAGGGCCAGAGTGCGTTTGGTCGCGATGTGGACGACGAAGCCGTCCAGCCAGGTGAAGAGGGCCTCGGCTGTGGAGGGTTCCGCGAGCAGCGCACGCCCCTGATCGCACAGCGCAGCCACTTCGTCTGCATATACGGCCACGAGAAGGTCGCCCCGGGTGGGGTAGTGCCGGTAGAGCGTCGCGTTGCCCACACCGGCGCGCTGCGCCACCTCATCGAGCGGGGCATCGGGACCGTGTTCCTCAAAGAGATCCTTCGCGGCGGTGAGCAGCCGCTCGGCGTTCTGTGCGGCATCGGCTCTCCGTGCCCGCCTCGGCCTGGTCGCCTTGTCCGTGTGCGTCATCCGTTCACTCTAGGTTCGAAAAACGGGGAGCTCCCCGTTAGTGTAGAGCCGAGAAACCGGGGACGTCCCCGCTTTTGTTTGAGGCACACCTCGCGACCCGACGTGGACATGCCTCCGTCGAACTCTTCAGGAGAGGAATCCGTCATGGCACTCAGCGACCAGGACCGTTTCACCATCACCGAACTGATCGCGATGCACGGTCATCTCTGCGACAGCGGGCAACTCGATCGTCTCGATGAGGTCTTCACCGTGGATGTCACCTACGACACCACCGACCTCGGGCAACGACCCCTGAAAGGTGTGGCGGCCTGCGCCGAGGCCGGCCGGGCTCTGGGCGAGCTGAATCCGGTCGGTCACCATGTCACCAACATCGTTCTCACCGAGAACGCTGATGGGACTGTGTGCGCGCTGTCCAAGGGGATCGGCATCAACGCGGACGGCACGAGCGGGAGCGTGACCTACGAAGACACCGCCGTACGCACCGACCAGGGATGGCGCATCAGCTACCGCAAGATCCTCGCACGACGAACTCCCCTAGGCAGGTGAGGCAATTCTGTCCCCTGGGCGTGGGAAACGATCTCGAAAGACCCGGGAGGCGATCTTTGCCACCGCCATATCCGTGCTGTTCGGCCCTACTCGTGAACACCCCACCAGGGGCCGTTCTTGAGACGGCTGGACTGAAGTTGACGGGATCCCGTCTGATCATCGGAATCAGGCGGGATCTTGTCGTTTCAGGAGTTTCCGAATCGGGTTCGTCCCGGTTTGGGAGCCGCGGAGCAGGTGTCCTGGAAGGCGCCGGTGGTGTCAGGGCACTGGTGGAGGTCGGAGTTCACGTCGCTGGGCATGGCGATGCCGGCTCCGGGCTGGATAGTGCGACAAGGTGATCTGAAGTGCTGGTTATGGGACGGGCGGTGGCCTGCTGCGGCCCGTGAACGGTGTGCGGTCGTCAGATGCCATTCTGCTGGCTCTCGCCGTTGCTGGCTCCTCCACTGCGGGACCTATAGCGATAACTTTGTGCGACGTGGCCGCCGAGGGCATCCCAGGCGATTGCGTTCTACCGTGTCGCGCTTTCCAGCGTTGGATGCTGAGCAGTTCGGTCTTCTGCATCCGTCCCGGAGGATTTGACGACTGCGCGGTCAGAGAGACGGGAAGCGGCTTTCATCTGCCAGTCGACGTCTCAAGAGGCGACGCGGGCCGGTGCCCTCGTCTCCGAGACGATGGTCGGGGTTGCGCAGCGCGCACCGATCGATGGAAAGGCATCCGCACCCGACGCAGTCGGACAGCTTGTCGCGCAGGCGAATGAGTTGCTCGATGCGGGTGTCGAGTTCGGCTCGCCATGAGGCGGATAGGCGGGTCCAGTCTTCCCTGTTCGGTGTGCGCTCCTCCGGAAGGCCTGCCAGCGCCTCGCCCACCATGCGCAGCGGGATGCCGACTCGCTGCGCCACCCGGATGAAGGCCACCCTGCGCAGTGTGTCGCGGGAGTAGCGTCGTTGGTTGCCCGCAGTCCTGCGGCTGCGGATCAGGCCCTTCTCTTCGTAAAAGTGCAAGGCGGTCACCGCCACACCGGCACGGGCTGCCCGACAGTGAGCTCCTTGGCGTCAAAAGGGGGCTTCGTCACGTCTCTCAGACTAGAGCTTGACCTCGCCTATAGTCGAGGTTTCATGCTTGATGGGTGACAAGATCTCCTGCGGACACCGCCCCGCCCGCCACTGCCCGCGCTGGGGGACGGGAATGGATGGGGCTTGCCGTTCTGTCCCTCCCAGCTCTCCTGGCCTCACTCGAACTGACCGTGACTCACCTGGCGCTGCCCGCCATCGGCAGAGCGCTGGCAGCCAACAGCGCTGAGCTGCTGTGGATCGTGGATGTCTATGCCTTTCTGCTCGCCGGATCCCTGATCACCATGGGCACACTGGGCGATCGGATCGGCCGCCGACGCCTCCTGCTGATCGGCGCGGCCGCGTACGGCGTCGCATCCGTGCTCGCGGCCTACGCTCCCAGCACGGGCGCGCTCATCGCGGTCCGTGCGCTACTCGGAATCTCTGGCGCTACGTTGATGCCGTCCGTGCTCTCCCTGACTGTCGCCATGTTCCGGGATCCGCGGCAACGCACCGTCGCCGTCGGGATCGTCATTGCCAGCGTGTCCGGAGGCACCGCGATCGGCCCTCTCGTGGGCGGGTGGTTGCTGGAGCGCTTCTGGTGGGGGTCGGTGTTCCTGCTCGGCGTGCCGGTGATGGCGCTGCTCCTGGCGCTGGGGCCGATCCTGCTGCCCGAGCGACGCGACGCGGGGGCAGGGCGGTTGGACCCGATCAGCGCCGCACTGTCGCTGGCTGCGGTGTTGCCGGCGGTCTACGGTCTCAAGCAGATCGCCGCCGACGGTCCCGGCTGGTTGCCCGTGCTCTCCGTCACAGTCGGGCTGCTGTTCGCCGTCGTCTTCCTGCGCAGGCAGCGCGCGTTGCGCCACCCGCTGATCGACCTGAGTTTGTTTGTGAACCGGGCGTTCAGCACCGCCGTGGCCACGCTGGCGCTCGGCATCTTCGTGTTGTGGGGTTTCAACTACGCCTTCGCACAATATCTGCAGTTGGTGCGCGGGCTCTCGCCGCTGGAGGCGGGTCTGTGGACGGCGCCTTCAGCTATCGGGGTAATCGTCGGATCGACGGTGGCCTCCAGAATCGTGCGTTGGATAGCCCCAGGGCCGGTCATCGCGGCCGGACTGGCCCTGGCTGCCGTCGGCTTCGTCGTGGTCGCCCAGGCGGGCATGACTGCCGGGACAAGTGCCCTGGCTCTCCTGGTCACCGGGGCCATCATCGTGTCCGCTGGGCTCGGTCCGATGATGGCGCTGGCCACCGACATGGTCGTCGGTACCGCACCCCCCGAGCAGGCGGGCGCCGCCTCGGCGATCTCCTCGACCGCGCCTCAACTCGGCGGTGCACTCGGCATCGCGCTCCTTGGCAGCGCCATCACCGCGGTGTACCGGAGCGAAATGAGCCGCGCTGTCGTGGCGGGCCTCCCCTCAGAAGCCGTGTCCGCCGCGAGAGAGAGCCTGGGCGGCGCCGTGACGGCGAGTCACATTCTTCCCTACCGGCCCGGGGCCATGCTGCTCAGCACAGCCCGTGAAGCGTTCACTGCAGGGTTGCAGCTGAGCGCTGTGGCCAGCGCCGCAACCGTGGCAGGCATGGCCGTCACGGTCGCGGTCATGCTAGGGCGCGGCCGAGTCGACGCCAGCCAACCGCCCGACGCTGATCGGACATCCACCTACACGCGACGAAGGCACAATCCCTCATGACTCCAGAACGTCTCAGACTTGCGGTGATCATCGGCAGCGTCCGAGAGGGCCGGTTCGCGCCCGTCGTCGCCAGGTGGTTCGTCACACAAGCGGAGAGCCGTCATCGCCTGCAGGTGGAGGTCATCGACCTGGCCACAACACCCTTGCCGTACGCCCAACAAAGCCGACCCGTACCCGACGGGGTGTACGACTCGCCACTGGTGCGCGCATTCGCCGACCGAATCCGTATCGCAGACGCTTTTGTCATCGTCACCCCGGAGTACAACCACGGCTATCCAGGGCCACTTAAGCTTGCGATCGACTCTGTCTGTCCAGAGTGGCACGCGAAACCGGTTGGATTCGTCGCCTATGGCGGTATTTCCGGTGGTCTACGCGCAGTTGAGCAACTCCGGCCTGTCTTCGCCGAACTTCAGGCAGTCACTATCAGAAACACCGTCAGCTTTCACCGGGTGCACGGCCAGTTCGACACGGACGGAAACCTCAAAGACCCAGATACGTTCAGCGCCGCGGCCGCGGCGCTGCTCGACCAGCTGACCTGGTGGGCCGGCGTTCTGCGCAATGCCCGGGCCACCTGCACCTGTGAGCAACGGGTGTAGCTCGTTTCTGGGGCTGGGATCAACCCGTGAGCGATGTCCCATCCTGGTGGCGGGCTTGTAGGGCGCGGTGTCGTTCGCGATCGAGGCGACAAGCCCAGTGGACGTCCAGGTCATTGTTGGAGATCACAACGCGAAGCTGTGACTCCCGGACATATGCACGGCCGTTGGGCCCTCGACCGAGTCTGCCCCGTCACGGAATCCGTGCCAACGCCGGTATTCACGTGCACGGGTGCAGGCCGTGCCTCGCCGTCAACGGGAACGGCTGGAGTCACCACGGGCAGCGGACCGCTGGCGGGCGGCCTGCACGACCGCGCCGTCACCTGCTCCGCCGTGTACGACGATCGCGGAAGCGGTACAGGTGAGCCGACAAGTGCGGGTCGGAACGAGGTGTAACCGCGTCGGTGAGTTGCTGGGAAACGATCAGTGCCGTCTCGGGAAGCGATCTTCGAACCCACGCTTGCCGATCGGGAAGCCATCTCACTCGGATTCTCTACCTGTGTCGGCTGTCGCCGAAGATGGTGTTCATCGTTTGAGCACCTTTAGTGATCCAGGGCGGCCAGGCCGGAGCGGTCGAAGGCCGCCTGAGTAGCGGCCCATGTGGTGTTGCCGGCTTGGAAGACCGCGAGGACGTCGCTGACCGTGGTGCCGGTCGTGGTCGCGATGTGGTCCGCCACGCCAGGTGAAAGGCCTCGGGTACGGGCGAGGAACCCGATCGCCTCGGTGAGGTCGTCGTGGTCCTCGCGCAGGAGGCGTTGTTCGATCCAGCGGGTGAACCCGCTGTGGAAGCGGGTCGCCGCAGGAGCTCGTTCGGACGCCATAGCTCCCTCTTTGGGCTGATATGTCGGAAAGTATCCTTCCCTTTCGACATTGGTTCACGGAGGAACGTGACATGGACGAACAGCATTGGCTGGCGGAGCGGTTCGCCGAGCATCGCTCGCATCTGCGCGCGGTGGCCTTTCGGATGCTCGGCTCGCTGAGTGAGGCCGACGACGCGCTGCAGGAGGCCTGGCTGCGTGCCAGCCGGGCCGACGTCGGCCATGTGGACAACATGGCCGGATGGCTGACCACGGTCGTGGCCCGGGTGTGCCTGAACATGCTGCGTTCACGCGGTCAGCGCCGCGAGGAACCGCTGGACATCCAGGCGGCCGATCCGCTGCTCGGCCCCGCGCCGGCGGGTGATCCCGAACACGAGGTGGTGATGGCCGACTCGGTGGGGGTGGCGCTGCTGGTGGTACTGGACACCCTGAGCCCGGCCGAGCGGCTCGCCTTCGTGCTGCACGATCTGTTCGCCGTACCGTTCGAACAGATCTCCCCCATGCTGGAGCGATCACCGGAGGCGACCCGGCAACTGGCCAGCCGCGCGCGTCGCCGGGTCAAGGGCGCCGCACCCTTGCCACACGTCGATCTGACCCGTCAGCGGGAGATCGTCGAGGCATTCCTGTCGGCCACGCGCGGCCAGGACTTCCGGGCGCTGATCACGCTGCTCCACCCCGAGGTCACCCTCCGCGCCGACAGGGCCGTCATGCTGACCGCCGAACCTGTGATGGTGGCGGGAGCCGAGCCCGTCGCCAAGGGCGCGATGGCCGCCATGCAGCGGGCCCAGTTCACCGGACCCGCCCTCCTCGACGGCGCCGTCGGCCTGGTGATGGCTCCCCACGGCCACCTGCGGGTGGCACTCACCTTCACGATCGCCGACGGCCTCATCACCGCCATCGACGTCATCGCTGAACCCGATCGTCTCGGCCAGCTCCATCTGGCAGTCCTCGACTGACACAGGCGGGCAGGCGGATCGCTGCGATCCACCTGCCCGGCCAGCTTGCCTGTGACGCACATCACAGCCGCCGTCGGTCACATCGCCGTACGGCGGCGGGTCAAGGCAGCGACGGACTCACCGATCACCGCCGCTGCGTCCCCCGCCCGGCGTCATCCAAGCAAGGAACACCCCATGGTTCACAGCATCGTCACCGTTCTGGCCGCCGCCTGGGTGGCATTCTCCGCCTACGCCATCCTCACCCGCGCCGCGTGGGTCATCGAGCCGCTGCAATCGTACGGTGTCCCCGCCTCATGGTGGCCCTGGCTCGGCGCCGCCAAGGCCGCAGGGGCAGCGGGCCTGCTGGCCGGCCTGGTCGTGCCCATGATCGGCATCCTGGCCGGGATCGGCCTGGTGGTGTACTTCGCCGGGGCCGTCATCACCGTGCTCCGCGCCCGCTCCTACAAGACTGTCGCTTACCCGATCCTGTACCTCGTCCCGGTCATCGCTGCACTCCTGCTGGGAGCCGCCGCCTGAGCACACAGCCAGAGCCCAGGCCGACCGTCCGCCCAGAACCCACCCCGGCTGTCCCGCAGCGCGGGGGAACCAGGGTTTCAGTTCCATCACAGTGACCAGCTGTCGCGAGAGGCGGGAAGCGATCACGCCCGATCCGGGAAGCGATCTTCCGGCACCTGTCGTCGATGCTGCTCAGCCCTACTCGTGAACACCCCTTCCGTCCGGCATTGGCGGCAGCTCACGGCGCGCCCGGAGGCTCATGCGGCTGCTGTTCGCCTCGTAGGCGGACGAACAGGAGAGCTTTCACGGGCGCAGCCGCGGCGGGCGCCGGCAGAGCTGTGTTGTCCACTCACTCGAAGCACGGTTGGACGCTCCGGTCCCGGCTCCGCTTGAGCTCGAAGAAGCCTTTCGTCCCGGCGACCATGACCAGGCCGTCCCAGAGTCGGCCGGCAGCCGGGGGTCAGCACGGTCCTGTCGTTCATGACGGCAGTATTGTCGCGGCTGCCGGCGGTCAGGTGAAAGGCAGCGTCATGAGCGACTGACACAGCTGCGGGTCTGCCAAGTGGGGATGGCGTACATGGCAAGGGAGGGAATCCTCTGGTGGATCCTTAACTCCCACAACTCCGAGACCGCTCCACGGTGTGGTCGTCCAGCAGACGCGGAGCGCGCCGCGCCGGCCGTCTCCTCGGTGGACCACCTCACCGCAGAGGCTGGCCCGGGCCATTTTCCGCGGAGAACTACGCGGCATCGAGGATTATCGCGCTGCTGACCTCGGCGGGGCGCTGAGGTCGGGACGGTTACCGGTCCCGGACTGTGTAGGTCAGGTGGGTCACCTGCTGTGTCGGCTCCGCGCGGATCGGCTCCAGGGCCACGCGGTTCGCGTCCACGCCCTCGAACAGGCGGATTCCGGAGCCGAACAGCACGGGTGAAAGGGCGATCGAGAACTCGTCGACGAGGCCGGCGTTCAGGTACTCCAGGATCGTCGCTCCGCCTCCCGCGATGCGGACGTCGCGGTCGCCGGCGGCCTCGCGGGCCTGGTCGAGCGCGGTCTCGATGCCGTCGTTGACGAAGTGGAAGATGGTCCCGCCCGGCCGCTCCCAGGGGTCACGCTTCTCGTGCGTCACGACGAACACCGGCGTGTGGAACGGCGCCTCCTCCGGCCACATCCGCTCGCCGGCGTCGAACATGCGCCTGCCCATCACGCTCGCGCCGGTGCGCTCGAACGTCTCCCGCACGATGTCGTTGTCGCGCCCTTCCTTGCCGCCCTTGCCAAGCTTCAGGTTCTCCCGGAAGAACCGCTGCGGGAAGATCCACTGCTGCAGTTCCATCCACTGCCGCTTCATCAAATCCTCGGAGGACTCGGGTGCGATGAAACCGTCAAGCGACATCGACACGCTGAAGAACACCTTCCCGGCCATCAGCCCTCAGCTCCCTTCCGAACGATCTCGGTGACGTAGGCGGCCAGGTTGCTCAGGGTCTGCCGGCCGGCCTCGATCGCGTGGTGCTTGTCGACCGCTTCGTCGCGCAGCTCCTTGGTGGGGAATACCGTGCGCATCTCGATCCGGGTCGCCGCCCCCTCTGGCGCGAACGCGAGAACCGACTCGAAGGCGTTCGGGTCACCGCGGTACTCGCCGTGCAGCAGCACGATCCGCTCCGGCGCGACGATCTCGGTCCAGGTGATCCACTCCTGGTAGTCCGTCCTATCCGGTCCGTGCATCACGAAGTCCCACTCCCCGCCGACGCGGAACTCGAAGGACCGGGTGGTGGTGGTGAAGCCCTCCGGACCCCACCACCGCGACAGGTGCCGCACCTCGGTGAACGCCTCGAACACCAGCTCTCGTGGGGCGTCGATGACCCGGGAGATCACCGTCTCGCGGTCGGCCGTCGCGGACTGCGCCGGCGCTCGTTGTCCCGTCTCGTTCATCAGTTACTTCCTTCCTGTCTTGCCTGCTTAAGATCCTGTACGTACGCGTCCAGCCGGTCGAAGCTCTCGTTCCAGAACTGCTCGAACCCGCCGGTCCACTCGTGGACCGGTCGCAGCCCGCGGGCGTCCAGGCCGTATAAGCGCTGCTTGCCTGCCTTGCGGTCCCGCACCAGCCCGACCTGCCGGAGCACCCGCAGGTGTTTGGACGCCCGCGGCTGGGTCATCCCCAGCTCCCGGGCCAACTCGGTCACCGGCCGCTCACCCGCCCGCAGCAGTGCCAGGATCTCCCGGCGCTGCGGCTCGGCGATCGCGTTGAAGACGTCCGACGTCGTCGCTGCTCGTGCCATGGCCGCCATCATATGCCTATATCGGCATGCTTCAATCCGGCGAAATCAGGCGGGTCTTGTCAGATGACGATGGGGGACCCTTGTCAGCGGCTGCGGAAACGTTCCCAGCCGTCCAGCAGCGTCCACGCCGCGATCAGCTCCTCCGGCTCCCCACTCCCGACGCACCCGAACCCGAACCCACCCTCCACCCGACCGCCTCCCAAACGATCACGAACCGCAATCATGATCTCTCGCGCCGCTACCTGGCGGCTGGGGACTTGTTCGGGAGCGGAGGGCCTGGATTTCTTAGTCCGGCGGGAGGAGTACGCAGGGCCGTGGTTCCCATCGAGCCGCTGCTGTCCGACCCTTACCTAGACCCCGAGCGGTCCGCGGAGCTGGCCGACTCCTTTGCCGATGGCGGCCCTGCTGCTGGAGCGGCTGTCCCCTTGAGCGGGCGGTCTTCCTACTGCGAGAGGTGTTCGACTTCGGTTTTCCCGAGGTCGCCTCGGCCGTGGGCCGCTCGGAGGCGGCGTGCCGCCAGCTGGTGGTACGGGCACGGCGCCATATGGCCGCCGGCTGCCCCCGCTTCGAGGCGGAACGCAAAGAGCGAGAAGAACTGGCGCCGCGCTTCTTCGACGCCCTCCGCGAAGGCGACGTCGCCGGCCTGCAGAACCTGCCCATGCTCCGGGCAAAGGTCGAGGGCGGGCCTGCGCGAGGTTCACCCACTGGTGTGGTGGCGGGTTCAGCTGCCGCCGACGGCGACCCTGGACACGCACTCATGCGCCTCTTGGAGCGATGCCCCTTCCAGCCGCGCCGCGAGTATGCGGGCGAAGGTGGGGCACTCGAAGACATCGTCGTGCGGACAGGCCAGTGCATGGGCGATGGCCTCGCGCGCCACCTGCGCCTTGGCGATCCGCTCGTCCAGCTCGGCAAGCTTGCGCCGGAACGGCTCCCGCAGCCCGGACACGGGCGGTTCACCGGCCGGTGGACGGCGGGCGACAAGCTCGTTGATCTCGCGCAGGGTGAAACCGGCGTCGCGCAACAGGAGGATGACACCGACCTGGCCGACCATCGCCGATGAGTAGCGCCGTTGCCCCGCGCTCCGGGCCGGCGGGGACAGCAGGCCGAGATCCTCCCAGTAGCGCAGCGTGGAAGTGGCGACCCCCACGCGGTTCGCCAGCTCACCAATCGTCAGCTGCTCGCCCATTTGACTTCAAGCATACTTGAAGCCGTTGACTCGCGAACATGCCGACAGCAGACGCAGGACTCAAGCAACGCGCACTCATGACAGTAGTGCGACAGTTCCACTACCCCCGAGGCGTCGCCGGGCGGGTGGTCGGCTGGTTCATGGCCCATCGCGGCTCCAACCGGCAGCGCAACATCTGGGCGGTACGGCTGCTCGACATCCAGCCCACGGACCGGGTACTGGAGGTCGGCTTCGGCCCTGGCATCGCCATCGCCGAGCTCGCCCGCCTGGCCACCCGGGGCCACGTCTACGGTATCGACCACTCACAGGTCATGGTCGGTCAGGCCCGCCGGCGCAACGCCGCCGCCGTCCGGGCTCACCGCGTCCACCTCACGCACGCGTCCGTGGACCGGCTGCCGGGCTTCGACCATCCGCTCGACGCCATCCTCGCCGTTAACTCCCTGGGGTTCTGGCCCGCCCCCGTCGAACAGCTTCGTCAGCTACGTGGCCTGCTCCGCCCCGGCGGACGCATCGCGCTCGTCAGCCAGCCCCGATGCCCCGGCGCCGACAGAGACACCACGGGCCGGGCCGCCCAGGAGCTCCAGGACCTGCTCACCGAGGCCGGCTTCGCCCACCTCCGGGCCGAGATCCTCGACATCGATCCGCCCGCGGCCTGTGTTCTCGCCGACAACCCGGCCGGGATGCCGTCATGAGCGCCGACGGCATCCCGGCCGCCCTGCCCGCCGACATCTGCCTCACCGGTCTCGGACTCCTCCTGCGGGAGTGGACCGATGACGACCTGCCCGTGATGGTCGAGCTGTTCAACGACCCTCAGGTCGGCCTCTGGACCCCGGTGCGCGTCCCCTTCGACAAAGAGGCCGCCGGCGCCTACCTGGCCCGAGCCCGGCAGCGCCGCTCCGATGGCCTGTGCGTCCAACTAGCCATCACCGCCGACGGTGACGCACCGATGGGCGAGATCCTGCTCTTCCGGACCGGGAGCCCCGGCGAGGCCGAACTCGCCTACGCTGTCGGCCCTCGCCACCGCCGGCGGCGCCTGGCCACCCGCGCGGTGCAGCTGATCACCGGCTACGCGTACGACGTCCTGGGAATGGATCACCTCCTCCTGCGCATCGCCCAGGACAACCGGGGCAGCGTCGCCGTAGCCCGCAGCGCCGGTTTCGGACCCACCGACGCCACCCCCCTCACCCGGGCAGGCAGCCGACATCCCCTCCACACCTGGCAGCATCACGGCGCTGAGAGGGCGTTACGCAAGTTGATGTCCGCTTCGTCGCTTGCGCTGGATGGTGCAGGCTGGTCAGGGCATGGTTCGCCGGGCTACGGGAGCGGTTGAGCGAACAAACCTGGCTCGTTCTCCACGAGGAC